>DASSQC010000463.1:0-2389 GCA_035702705.1 Burkholderiaceae bacterium
CTGCGCGAGACGCTCAAGGCGCGGGGGTTTCTGCAGGAGTGAAGGGGCCGCTGCAGAGGCCACCTGAAGGGACCCGCGGAAGGGACCTCTCATGGCCCCCGCAGAAGCAGCCTGCTTGAGAGGCGCAGGTTTCAGGCGACCTGCATGGCGCGCTCCAGCGCCTGCCCAGCGGCAAAGCAGAGCTGGGCAAAGCCGGCGGACACGCGGCGGTCTTCAGCGGCCTGCTTCCAGAACGCAAGCGCCACAGGTGCCGCCGCCAGCCATGCGGCGCGATGCTCGGGGCGCGGCAGCGGCGGCTGCCACACGCCACCCGCCGGCGTGCCGGGCACTTCGCCGCCGGGCAGTGGCGCAAAGGCCATGGGCAGCATGTCGTACACCGGCGCGAGCGCCAGCCGCGGCCTGAACCGGGTACGAACGCGCGGCGCGCCGTCGGCTGATTCGGAATCCGGCTCCGCATCGCGCCTGTTCGGGGTCATCGACCGATCAGCACTTGCCGCATCGAGCGGGATCAGGCTCAGGTTGCCGAGATGCATGTCGGTGTTGGCGATCAGGCGCCCGAACCACCAGAGCTGCTGCACCGCGGCCACGTCGCTCTCGGTGAGCAGCCCCAGCGCATGCAGGCCGGCGGCATGCGTCGGCCAGTCGGTGTCTGTCAGCGCGAGGAGATGGTCGCTGGCTGCCTGCAGGCTGAGCACGGGGCTGCGGCCGAACAGCCCGTGCCGATCGAAGCGCTCCACCTCGAGAAAGCGGCGCCCCTGTGCGCTGACGAGCCGAGCGCGCGCCGCGCGCAGCAGCGGGCCACCCGGCGCAGGCTGGCCAGCGGGCAGCAGGGCAATGTGTTCAAGGGCCAGGTGCTCGCAGACGAGCAAGTCGGCCCAGCGCTGCACCGCGCCGCCCGCGGCGGTATCTCCGGAGAACTTGACGATCACGTGGCCGGGCTCGCCGCCCGTCAGCTCGCGCAGCGCCGTGAACTTGGGAAACTCCCCGGCCGCGCTGGAGCCCACGGCGCCGCCCGCCGTGGCGGCTTGGGCCAGCTCCGGGTAGCGCGTCATGTCCTCGCCCGGCGCCAGCGGGCGTTGTGCCGCCAGAACGCTGTGCTGCCACTGATCGAGCGCGCGCTCGCCCACAATGAAGTGCCCGGAGCAGTCCGTGCCCCGGCGGGACAGGGCCCAAACAATCGCGCTGTCGTCCCAGTTGCGTGGGTCCGGCGGGAGCTCAAGCTCGCGGGCTTCGCGTTTGGCGAATAGTCTGCCCAGAAAGCCTTGGGGCGCCATGTCGTACAGCGGATAGGGCAGTCCGGCCCAGAAGCCGGTGTCGGTCCCGGGCCCCACCGGCCAACCCAGCGCAGCCAGATCGCACCAGCTGCCTTCCGGCTCCAGGAGGCTCAGCTCACCCTGGGCCAGCGCACGCCCCTGCGGGTCCACGGCGTACAGCCCGAAGCGCGCCGCAGCCCCGCGAAGCGCACGGCGCAGCGCAAAGCGGCGCTTGCGGGTCCGCCCGGCAGCCACCACGCTGCCGGCAAGCTCCGCCAGCATGCGCTTCGTGGTCGCGGCCGATGCGCCGGTGGCCGCGGCCAAGGCGGCTTGCGTCTGCGGCCCCCGGCGCAGATGGGCGACCAGGGCGCGGCGTGCGTTGTCATCGACTTGACGAGCCATAATGAGCTGAATTATGAGCTAAATATTGCTTCCATGTGAATTGATTTATTCAATAAAAACAGATAGTTAGTGAATTCAGCACCAGAAATCTAAGGGATTATGAGCTGATAAGCACAACGATATCTGCACTGTCGGCTACGTCAGCACGGCGATAACCGCGCGGCAACAGCGGCTCAGGCCGCGCGCGAGCGGCCGATAACCGGGCATGAGCCCGCTCACCGCCCCAGCCGCCAGCACCGCCCTTTCCGGCCTGAACGCCGCCAACCTGCGCATGGCCGCCAGTGCCAACAACGTGGCCAACATGAACACGCCCGGCTACCGCCGCCAGGGCGTGGAACAGGCGGCACTGCCCTCCGGCGGCGTCGCGGCCACCGTCACGCAGGCCTCTGAGCCCGGCGTGGAACTGACCGAGGAGGTTGTGGAGCAGAAGATGGCGCTCTACAGCTTCAAGGCCAACGTGCTGGTACTGCAGACCCAGGACCAGATGCAGCGCGCGCTGCTGGGCTCGCGGGTGAACGAGCGGGTGTAGCGCCGAGATAGGCCGGTCCCCGGCCTGCGCCGTGCTTGAGTGAAGCCCAATCTCCTGAGGGTCTGAACGGGTTTTCCGCTTGTCCCGCGCGGGTTTCGAGCCGATTTGCCTTGGAAAGCCGCGCCAATGCTGGATCTGCGCCTGCGAATCCGGGCACCGCTAGGCCCGCTGCAGATCTCAGCTCGCAAAGAAAAAGGGACTGAGG
>DASSQC010000464.1:0-2258 GCA_035702705.1 Burkholderiaceae bacterium
CTGCGTCGCCTCGAGGCCTTGCTGCTGGTGGCTGATCGCGAGCACACCTCTGTCATCACCGGCAATGGCGACGTGCTCGAGCCCGAGACCGGCGTGGCCGCCATCGGCTCCGGCGGCAACTATGCACACAGCGCTGCCATCGCTCTGCTCGAGAACACCGACATGAGCCCTGCGCAGATCGTCGCCAAGTCGCTCAAGATCGCCGGCGACCTGTGCATCTACACCAATCACAACCATGTGATCGAGTCGATCGAGGCCTGATCGGCAGGCGCCTGTTTCGCAGGCCCCACATCGGACGATCGACCCACCCTTCCACTCAGCCAAGTCACGGCTGCACCGGCCGTGAAGGATCCGAACCATGTCCCAACACATGACGCCCGCCGAGATCGTCAGCGAGCTCGACAAGTTCATCATCGGCCAGCAGCGTGCCAAGCGCGCCGTGGCCATCGCCTTGCGCAACCGCTGGCGCCGCCAGCAGGTGGCTGAACCCCTGCGCAGCGAGATCACGCCCAAGAACATTCTCATGATCGGCCCCACGGGTGTCGGCAAGACCGAGATCGCACGCCGTCTCGCGAAGCTCGCCGACGCACCGTTCGTGAAGGTCGAGGCCACCAAGTTCACGGAAGTCGGCTATGTGGGCCGCGATGTGGACACGATCATCCGTGACCTGGCCGAGGTGGCGGTCAAGGATGCCCGCGACGCCGAGATGAAGCGCGTGCGCACCCTGGCCGAAGACGCCGCCGAGGACCGCATCCTCGATGTGCTGCTGCCGCCAGCGCGCGACATGGGCTTCACCGCCGCGAGCAAGGAGGACAACGGCACGCGCCAGACCTTCCGCAAGCGTCTGCGCGAAGGCCAGCTCGATGACAAGGAAATCGAAATCGAGATCTCTGCCCTGCCTGCGACCATGGAGATCCAGGGCCCGCCGGGCATGGAAGACATGACCCGTCAGCTCCAGGAAATGTTCGGCAACCTTGCGAAGGGTCAGAAGCGTGCCCGCAAGATGAAGGTCAAGGAAGCGATGAAGCTGCTGACCGACGAGGAAGCGGCGCGGCGCATCAACGAGGAAGATGTGCGTACCCGTGCCATGCGCAATGTGGAGCAGAACGGCATCGTGTTTCTCGACGAAATCGACAAGATTGCCGCGCGTCAGGAGTACGGTGGTGCGGACGTGAGCCGTCAGGGCGTGCAGCGCGATCTGCTGCCCCTGGTCGAAGGCACCACGGTCAACACCAAGTACGGCACGGTCAAGACCGACCACATCCTGTTCATCGCCTCTGGCGCCTTCCATCTGGCCAAGCCCAGTGATCTGGTGCCCGAGCTGCAGGGGCGCTTCCCGATCCGCGTGGAGCTCGACAGCCTGAGCACCGAGGACTTCGAGCGCATCCTCACGCAGACCGACACTGCACTGACCAAGCAGTACCAGGCATTGATGGCCACCGAAGGCCTTCAGCTCGAGTTCACGGCCGACGGCATCCAGCGGCTGGCGCAGATCGCCTTCAGCGTCAACGAGCGGGTCGAGAACATCGGCGCACGGCGGCTGTACACGGTGATGGAAAAGCTGCTCGAGGACCTGAGCTTCGAAGCGAGCAAGCGCGAGGGCCAGCAGCTGTCGATTGACGCGGCCTTCGTCGACACCCACCTCGGTGAACTGGCCAAGAGCGAGGATGTGTCGCGCTACGTGCTCTAGTACCCCGCCACAGCGACTGCCAACCCGGGCCCCACGCGCATCTGCGCCTGGGGCCTTTGACTTTCTGGCAGGTTTCTTCAGGACCGAGTGGCCCCACGGGTCTGCCATGCGAGTGACACAGGACTGTCGCCCGCGCGTCATCTGCGGCCCAAAGAATGTGCGGCTTGCAAGACGGCGGTGGATCCCCGTGCGGCTCATCATGGCCGGCGAGAGGGCTCTGCATGCCGCTGCGTTCACTCCTACGCATCAGGGATCCACATGCTTCTGCCCGGCCTGCCTCACTTTCCCCGAACCCTTGTTGCCGCCGCCATCGCCGTGTGCGTCGCGCCTGCGTTGGCGCAGAACACGTCTTCGGCGCTGGCCGGCCGTGTCATCGGGGTCGATGGCAAGGCGGTTGCCAACGCTCAGGTGCAGATCCTGCACGTGCAGTCCGGCTCGCTGAGCACAGCCCGCACCGACGCCGAGGGGCGCTTCGCGGCGCGCGGCCTGCGCGCCGGCGGACCGTATCGCGTCACGGTCAGCGCAGACGGCCGCAGCCAGGTGCGTGACGACATCACGCTGCCCTTGG
>DASSQC010000465.1:0-14512 GCA_035702705.1 Burkholderiaceae bacterium
TGGGCAAGTCCGGCTTCATGAGCGAGACCGGCTGCACCCGGCTGGACACGCTGATGCTGGCCAAGGAGCTGCACCCGGGCAAGCGCAACAACCTCGACACGCTCTGCGAGCGCTACGGCATTCCCAACACGCACCGCACCCTGCATGGCGCCCTGCTCGACGCGCGCCTGCTCGCAGACGTGTACCTGGCCATGACCCGCGGGCAGGATGCCCTCGAGATCGGCGTGGAAACGACGTCAGCCGCAGGCGCGCAGGCTGTGGATCTGCGCGGGCTCAAGCTGAGCGCCTGGACGCCCCCTGCCGACGACCTGGCCGCGCACGAGCGCTATCTGGATGGCCTGGACAAGGAAGTGAAGGGCGCCTGCGTCTGGCGCGCGGAGCCGACGCCGGCCGCCTGACCCGGCGGTGCGAGGCGCGACGTCTGAAAGCGCCATCCATGCGCGTGGGCGGCCCCAGGTGCCGGCGCGGCAGCGTTACCTCAGGAAGCAGACCTCGCCGCAGGCGCTGCTCGGCGCAGTGCCCGGCATGACATGCGCCACCCGAATCAAGGCCATGCATTCGGCCGAAACCCGCATGGATCAAGCGCAGACTGGGGTATCGATATTTTCAACGTTTGTTTGAAAATCGGCCGCTTGCGGGGCTGTAAATCAAACATCATTTGAAAATACAGCGCCCGGCTCGGGTCACGCATCGACCACGCATCTCGGGGACGCGGTGCCGCGCGCTACTGCCAGCGCAGCACCCAGATCAGGTCGATCGCGTTTTCCACCCCGGAGCGGGCCCGCACCGTGACGCGCTGCGCCACGCGGTAGACGATCTGCCAGGTGCCCAGCGCGGCGTTCACGCTGCGTTCGTAGCCCACGTACCAGCGCCGGCTGAGCTGCTTGCCCACCGAGACGATGGTCTCGCGCACTTCGCCATCGGTCTGCCGCAGGCTCAGCTCGTCCAGGCCGACGAAATTCGCCAGCGAGGCGGATTCCGGCCCGCCGCCCTGGGCGGCCAGCAGCGCCACCACGGCACGCTGCAGCAGGGCCGTGTCGGTGCGCTCCAGGCCGTCGCTGCCGCGACCGAGGATCAGCCAGGAGAGCTTGTCGGTGTCTGGCATCTCGGGGTCGCTGAACAGCCGGATCCGCGGGTTCTGTGCGGTGCCGGTGACGGTGACGCCGACCTTCATGTCGATGTCGGGCCGCAGCGCGCGGATGTCCAGGCGCGGGTTGTCCAGCGGGCCGACGAAGCTGATGGCACCGCGGTCGATCTCCAGCTTCTGGCCGTAGGCGGCGTAGCGTCCGTCCACGGCGCTGACCACGCCGGTTGCACGCAGCGGTCCCTGCTGGGCGCTGAGGTTCAGCACACCCGCCAGGCGCGTATCGACGCCGTAGCCGCGCACCCGCAGCTGGTTGCCGAGGTTCAGCTCCACGGCCACTGTGGCGCGCAGCGGCTCGCGGCGCGGGCCCACGCGGCCGGTGACCGCCTCGCGCTCGGCCTGGGCCTGGGCGGCGGCGGCGCGCGCGGCCGCCTCGGCCTGCGGGCGGCGCACCACCACATCGTCGGGCAGCGTTGGCGCATCGCCCTTGCTCACGTCGAAGAGCGCCTCATCCACGGCCAGCTTGCCGTCCACCTTCAGCTCGCGCTGGAAGAAGTACATCTCCAGCGCGCCGCTCATGGCGAGCTTGCGGTCCACGCGGTTGAGCACGCGCAGGCGCTGCGCCACCACGCGACCTGCCGCCACCGGCTTCAGCGACAGGCTGGCACTGCCGCTAGCCTGCACGGTGCCGCCGTCCACCCGTGGGTCGGCCGGGTCGCCGCCGCGTGCTTCGAAGGACTCGAGCCGCACGGCTGCGCCCTCCAGCACCAGACGCGCCTTGCCGTCGCTCAGATTGATGCCCTCCAGCAGGTTGCGGATGCGCAGGCCGCTGCCTTCGATCGTGCCGCTGAGCTGCGGATTGTTCAGGGCACCGCCCAGCCCCACCACACCGCGCAGTGCACCACCCACGCGCCAGCCGGGCGGCACAAACGAACCCCAGACACCCAGATCGGCCACCTGGGCGCGCAATTCACCGGACATCGCTGCGTCCATCGGCGGGTGCAGCGCGGCAGGGTCGGCCCGCAGGCCCATCTGGCCGCTGAGCTGGCCGGTGCGCGATCCGACCACCTCGGGCCGGATCGTCCATTGACCGTCACGCGCCTCCACCGCCAGGCGCAGCGCCGTCAGACCGAGGGCAGTGGACTCGCCGCTGTCCGCGTCCACCACGCGCAGATCGCCGTCCACCCGTTCCAGCACCGCCTGCAGACGCAGCGCCTTGTCGAGCGCCAGGCTGAGCTGTCCGCGCACACGCAGATCGCCGGCCCAGCCGAAGTCGGGCTGCAGCGCATTGAGCAGCGGCACCAGCGCAAGCGGCTCGAGCTGCGCATCAGTCTGGATGCGCGGCGGTTGCGCAGCGGACCCGGATTCCCAGCTCAGCACGTCCCAGCGTAGCGGCGCACCGAGCGCCAGCAGGCGGCCGGGCAGGGCCCGTACCGTCCACGCGCGTTCGGCGGGCGCGCGGCCACGCAACAACTCCAGCTGGAGTTCCTGCGCGGCGAGGATGCCCGCGGCCGGTGCCGGCCGATCGCGCACGCTCAGATCACGCAGGCCGAGCTGCCAGCGCTGGGCATCCTGCACCCGGTTCTTGCCGGGTTCTGCGCTCAGGCGGCCGGTCAGCGTGGTTTGCAGGCTGAGTTCATGTTTGCCGTCAATGCGGGCTTGGGCGCGTAGCTGGCCGCTGTGCTGCGCGCCGCTGCCCGTGAGTTCGAGTTCGGCCGAGCGCAGTGTGTCGTCGCCGAGGCGGGCCTCGCTGGCGGTGAGGCTCAGGCTCAGGGGCTCGCTCAGCGCTTCGCTCACGCGCCAGCGCGCCTGGCTCTCGCGCAGGCTCAGGCCGCCCAGGCGCAGGCTGCCGGTCTGCGCCTCGCCAGCCAGCTGCAGCCGGCCCTGGGGGCTCACTTCAGTGCGCAAGCTGGCGTTCAGCGCGCCGGCTACCGTGCCCGATCCGCCGGCCGGCAGGCGCTCGCGCAGTCCCAGGGCGTCGATCAGTGGCTGCAGGCGCGCGAGATCGGCAGTGCGCAGCGTGCCTTCCGCGGCAAATCCACGCCAGTCGATGGGCTGGCCCGTCGCGGCGCTGCTGCCCAGCGTGGCCGGGATCTGCCCGCGCACATTGAGCTGTGTGCCGGCGAGCTGCAGTTCGGCGCTGGCGGGCGTCACGCCGCCGGCCGGACTGAGCTGCAGGCTCAGCTCGGCGGGCAAGCCGAGCAGCTGGCTGTCCTTCAGGCGGGCCACAGCCTCGCCACGCAGGTCGGCGAGCATCCGGGCCAGTCCGGCACCCTGCGGCCAGCTGAGGTCGGCACGGGCTTCGCCGTTCAGGCGGGTCGGTCCGGCGCTGGCCGGCGCCAGCCCGGGCCACCACAGGCGCGGGTCGAAACGCTCCAGCGCAAGCTGTACCTGCGCCTGCTCGCGGCCACCCGTCTGGCGGCTCCAGTGGCCGCTGGCGACCAGCAGGGCCTCGCCGGCACGCGCCTCGAGCGTGCGCAGCGTCAGGTCCTGCGCCGAGCCCTCGGCCTGCAGGTTCAGGCGGACCGACGGTCCCGTGAGGCCGCGCAGGCTGCCCTCGAGTCGACCGTCCATGCGCCCCTGCAACCTGTCCACGGCAAAGGGCTGCTTGAGGACGACATTGATCGGCCCGCTGAGTGTGGCATCGGGGGCACGCGCATCGAGCAGGGCGGGGCGCAGGTTCTGGAGCTGGGCATTGAGGCTCAGTTCCTCGGGCGCCAGCTTTCCGGTCAGCCGCAGCTGACCGCCGTCGCCAGGTGTCTTGCCCTGATCGCTGCCCAGGCGCAGGTCGGCACGCTCCGCCGTCCAGTGTCGGCCATCCGTGTCGCCCTGTGCGACGAGCTGCAGGGCACGCACTGGCAGGCCACCGGTGTCCCAGCGTGCAGGCGCGGTGTTCTGCAGATCGGCCTTGAGCTGCAGCGCAATCGCCGCGCCAGGCTGTTGCTGACCGGGTTGTGTGAGTGTGACCGTCAGCACGCCGTTCAGCGCAGTGCGTGGCAGGCGGGAGCTCAGCGTGGCCAGGTTCACGGCGCGCAGACGCGCATCCAGTTGGTCCAGCGGCAGCGGCGCAAAGGGCTGGATACGCGCCTCGGCGGACAGGGCCTGGTCGTTGCCGGCCAGCTGCGCCTGGGTCTGCAGCTGCTGCAACGGTCCGGCGGCCTGCAGGCGCAGGGTCCAGCCCTGGGCTGCGGCGGGTGCGCTTTCGGTGGGCTGCGCCGTCGCGCTGAGCTGCAGCGCCCGCGCAGGATCGGCGGGTTGGGTCAGACTGGCTGAGGCGCGCAGCTGGTCCCACTGCAGCGCGCGCAGCTCGATCTGATGATTCTCGCCGTACCGGGCCACCAGGCGCGCGGCTGCGTCCACACCGCGCACCGGATGTCCGGCAAGCGCAGCGCCCGTGATCTCGCCGATGCGTGCGCGTTCGATCGTGATGGCCAGGGGCAGGCGCAGATCGTGCGGTGCCTGCAGCGGCGTGGCGGGCTGCGCTGCCTCGGGCAGCGCGATGCGGCCGATCTCGATCGAGGCGAGCTGAAGGGCCCAGCGATCCAGCGTCCACCCCCAGTGCGTGACGCGGGCGGCTTCGATGCGCACCGATTCCAGAGTCAGTGCCCGTTCGCGCTGCGTGGGCGTGGGCAGTGCAATCACCACGCGGGCAGCTTCGAAACGCTCGCCGAGGAAGCTGCCGCGTGTGTCCTCGAAGCGCACGCCGGGGATTTGGCCGAGCAGCCAGCGTGTACCCGCGTCGGAATTCAGCGTGGCCCAGACAGCCAGCGGCACGCCCAGGCTGGCAAGCAGCATGACCGCCAGGGCTGCGAGGAGCAGCCTGCGCATGCGCCGCGCCGGCGCCCGGACCTCGGTGGCAGGCGCTGCACTGTGGGTGATGTCCTGGTGCTCGGTCATGTCAGAACGCCACACCCACGGTCAGGTGCAGGCGCCACTTGCGCGTGCGGTCGCCGTAGGCGAGATCGACATTGAGCGGGCCGACCGGACTGCGCCAGCGCAGGCCCAGCCCGTAGCCCAGCGCCGGATTCAGGCCGCGCAGGGTGTCGCCGGCATTGCCGGCATCCACGAAGCCCGCCACCCAGAAGTTGCTGAGCTTCTCGGAGATGGGGCGGGCCAGCTCCGCGCTGGCGGTGGCCAGATAGCGGCCGCCGGTCACCACCACCTTGCCCTGCGGATCGGTGCGCTGCACACCCAGGGACTGATAGTTGTAGCCCCGCACCGACTGGTCGCCCCCGGTGCGGAACAGGACCGATTCCGGCAGCGCCACCTCGGTGCGCGCGAACACCGATCCCGCCTCGACGCGACCGATCGCGTACCAGCGATTGCCGCGGCTTCCCAGGGGCCGGTAGTAGGTCATGCGTGCGTTCAGCCGGGTGAAGGGCCCGTTGTCCGCGAAGCTGCTGCTGGCAAACCCGGTGGTCAGCTGTGCCGACGTGGTCAGGCCGCGCGTGGGCAGCAGCACGCTGTCCACATCGCGGTGCACCCAGAAGTAGTTGGCGGAATAGGCGCTGGCCGTGCCGCGCTGGCCGCTGTCGCGGTCCAGTGCGGTGGCGTGCAGGACCTCGGCGTAGTAGGTGCGCTCGATGCGCTCGGTGTCCCGGGTGCGACCGAGCCGCGCGCTCGTGTCCACCGTGACCTGCCCGCCGGCCACCAGGCGCGTGCGCTTGACACCCACCAGCCAGCGATACAGGTTCTCGCCGGGATATGAATAGAAGTCGGTACTCAGGTCCTGCTTGTTCTTGCCGAGCTGAGCGACGGCCTTTGCCGTCCAGTCCGAGCCGAAGACGCGGCGCGACACATGCTCGGCGCCCACGCGCGGGCCGGCCGCATCATCGAAGCCCACGCTCAGGGTCAGCTGCTGTGCGCTCTGCTCCTGCACGCGCACGATCACATCCAGCTGCCCCGATGCGTCAGCCGCCTCCGTGCTCACCGACACGCCGCCGAATTGCCCCGTCTTGATCAGGCGCTCCTGGTAGTCCAGCAGCAGCTTCTCGCTGTAGACGGTCCCGGGCCCGAAGGTCTTCAGATTCAGGACCGACGACTCCGGGTAGCGACTCAGGCCCTCGACGCGGATCTGACCGAACACCATCGCCGGACCGCTGTCGAGCTCGACTCGCAGAAGGGCGCGATGGTCCTCTGCATTGATCTCCGCTTCGCTGCTGACGAGCGTGGCATTCGGGAAGCGTTCGGCACGCAGGCGCGACAGCACCGCGGCCTTGGCGCCATTCCAGTCCGAGACCCGGAAGGCACTGCCTACCGGCAGGGGCCAAGCAGCGGTCACACGGCGCCAGAGCACGCCGAGGCTCGGATCGGCAGCGGGCTGCTTCAGGGCCTCGCCCAGCGGGCCGGCTGCCGTGATCTGGACGGCCCCGACCTGAACGCGCGGTCCGGGCAGGACCTTGATCCGGGCCGGGGTGTCGCCGCTGGCCCGGCTGACTTCGATGACCGGTGCGAAGTAGCCCTCGGTCTCGAGCAAGGCGCGGACCTGGGCCGGCGCGGCCAGCAGCAGCCGGTTGAACTCCAGATCGCCGGGTGCACCGGCCTGCAGCAGCCGGACGACATCGAGATGCCGGTTCAGCAGATCACGAAGTTCGGAGGGCGCATCGATCTCCACCTGGCCGGGAACGCGCTTGGGGGGCGTGACCGTGGCTGCGGGCGTGTCCTGCGCAAGAGCGACCGGAGACAGGGGCGCCGTTGCGGTAAGCAAGATCGCCAGCGGTGCGGCGCGCAGCCAGGAATGCATGGAGGAGGCGTGGCAGCGTAGGTCTGGGGGCTGCCCGGGGAGTGGTTTAAGTCTGGGCTATACTAGCGAAGTTGGGCGGTTAGCTCAGCGGTAGAGCACTGCCTTCACACGGCAGGGGTCAGTGGTTCGAACCCACTACCGCCCACCAGAATCTGCATCAAGACCCCGACTCGTCGGGGTCTTTTGCTTTGCGGCGCCACCCGCGCTGCAGCTCTCCCGGACTCGCCCATGACCCTCCGCACCCGCTTCGCCCCGTCGCCGACCGGCTATGTCCATCTCGGCAACATCCGTACAGCCCTCTTTGCCTGGGCGTTTGCGCGTCATCACGGCGGCGAGTTTCTGCTGCGCATCGAGGACACGGACCAGGAGCGCTCCACCCAGGCGGCTGTGGATGTGGTGCTGGAAGTCATGGACTGGCTTGGGCTGGACTATGACAACCCGGGCGACAAGCTGGTCTACCAGATGCGCCGGATGCCGCGCTACAAGGAAGTGCTGGCGCAGATGCTTGCCGACGGACGTGCCTACCACTGCTACACGCAGCCCGGGGAACTCGATGCCCTTCGCGAGGCGCAGATGGCGCGCGGTGAGAAGCCCCGCTACGACGGACGCTGGCGCCCCGAGCCCGGCAAGATCCTGCCGGCGCCGCCTGCAGGCATCCAGCCCGTGATCCGGTTCCGCAACCCGACGAGCGGTACCGTGAGCTGGGACGACGGTGTCAAGGGCCGGGTGGAAATTGCCAATGCCGAGCTGGACGACCTGATCATCGCGCGCCCGGATGGCACGCCCACCTACAACTTCTGCGTGGTGGTCGATGACATCGACATGCAGATCACGCATGTGATCCGCGGTGACGACCATGTGAACAACACGCCGCGCCAGATCAACATCATGCGCGCGCTGGGTGCGGCGCCGCCGATCTACGCGCACACGCCCACTGTGCTTGGCGCCGACGGCCAGAAGCTCTCCAAGCGCCATGGCGCACGCAGCGTGCTGGAATACCGCGACGAGGGCTATCTGCCCGAGGCCATGATCAACATGCTGGCGCGTCTGGGCTGGAGCCACGGCGATGAGGAGATTTTCAGCCGCGAGCAGCTCGTCGAATGGTTCGATGTGACGGCCATCAGCGCCTCGGCATCGCGTTTCGACCCCGAGAAGCTCGCCTGGATCAACGCGGAGCACATCAAGCGGGCCGAGATCGGGCGTCTTGCAGACGACGTGAATGCACGACTGGTCGCCCTGGGCGTGATCGGCGCGCCGCTGGTCGGCGACGAGTTCAGCCGCCTGTCCGAGGCGGTGAGCCTGTATCGCGTACGGGTGCAGACGCTCGCTCAGCTTGCCCAGGAGGTCAGCCTGTTCTGGCGTCATCCGACCGTATCGGACGAGCTCCGTGCGCAGCACCTCAAGGCCACGCTTGCCCCCGCCTTGCGTGACCTGTGCGATCGCCTCGCCGCATGCACTTGGCAGGTTGCGGACATTGCCGCAGTACTGAAGGCTGTGCTTGCGGCACACCAGCTCAAGATGCCTCAGCTGGCGGTTCCGGTGCGGGTAGCCATCACCGGCCAGACCCAGACGCCCAGCGTCGACGCGGTGCTCTGGCTGACCGGCCGTGACCAGGTGCTTGCCCGATTGGAGGCCGAACTCCAGCGCATGGGTGCGTAAGCAACTTGCAGGCCGCGGAAGAAGCTGCTATAGTTTTTGTCTTGCTTGAGTTGACTCAAGTTCGCGCGAAAACGCGGATACGGGGGTATAGCTCAGCTGGGAGAGCGCTTGCATGGCATGCAAGAGGTCAGCGGTTCGATCCCGCTTACCTCCACCAGCAACTCGGCAAGCGAGTAGTACAGAGTGCCTCGTCCCCATCGTCTAGAGGCCTAGGACACCGCCCTTTCACGGCGATAACCGGGGTTCGAATCCCCGTGGGGACGCCAGTTACCGCGCGGAGCGGTAGTTCAGTTGGTTAGAATACCGGCCTGTCACGCCGGGGGTCGCGGGTTCGAGCCCCGTCCGCTCCGCCAAGATCAAAGCCCTGCAGCCGCAGGGCTTTTTCTTTTTCCGCTCACGCTTGCGGTGACGTCCTGTCGCAGTCTGCTCAAAGAACGCAACTTGATGCGGGTCAAGCCGGGCCTGATGGGCAGCCCCTAGCCTGCATGCATGAGGATTGAGTCTGTCAGTCCGCCTGCAGGCTTGCCTGATGAACGGGCGAGCGCATCCGAGTGGTCGAGAATTCGCCTGCAGCACGGAACTCCGGTACGCAAGTTGCCCGCGGTTCGCGAGCTTGCATTGGTCATCGATGGCGTCGTCTGCGGCGCATGCACGGTGGTCATCGAGGATGCGCTGAAACTCCAGACCGGTGTCCGGTCAGTGCAGGTCAACCCCATGACCCGTCAGGCCCTGATCGAATTCGATCCGCTCCTGATCAGCGCAGACGCGATTGCGACAGAGATCAGACGCCTGGGCTATGCGCCCCGGCCGGCCGACGCGCCCTCCCAGGAACAGGTCCGTCGCGCGCAGCGCAAGGCGCTGCTCTGGCGAACCGGTATCGCCTGGCTCGCGATGATGCAGATCATGATGTACGCATGGCCGGCCTACCAGACTGCTCCGGGTGAACTGCTTGCGGATCACGCCTTCCTGCTGCGCTGGGCGCAGTGGATCCTGAGTCTGCCTGTCGTATTGGTATCCGCCTCACCCATCCTGCGCTCGGCCTGGGCAGGAATGAAGCTGCGCAAGCTGAACATGGATGTGACGGTCAGCGCCGCCATCGTCCTGACGTTCGTATTCAGCACTCATGCAACTTTTAGCGGTCGGGGTGAAGTCTGGTTTGACAGTCTCTCGATGTTCGTGGCGCTTGTCCTGTCCGTGCGCTATCTGCTCATGCGCAGCCAGCATCTGCAGGAGGCTCGTATCGAGCGCCTGGCAGCTGCCGTGGCCGGCACCGCGCATCGCATCATCGAGGACGATCGCGAGTCCCTGGCGGAGCTGCACATTGAGAAGGTCGATGTGGACGCGCTTCGCGTCGGCGATCTGGTGCTGGTCCCTGCCGGCGCAGTGGTGCCCGGAGATGGCCATGTCGTCTCTGGTACGTCGTCGCTGAATGAGGCCATCCTGACCGGCGAGTCGCTCCCCGTGACCAGGCGGCCAGGTGACCGCGTCCACTGCGGGGCCGTCAATCTGTCTGCTGAGCTGCGCGTGCGGGTTGACGCGCTCGGTGCGGCCACGCGAGCTGCGGAAATTGCACAGATGATCCAACGGGTCGGCGCCGCGCGTCTCGCGGCGTCAGACAGGGCAGACCGCTGGGCGCCGTACTTTCTCGCCGGCATCCTCGCGTGTTCGGTCTTGGGCGCCGCCTTGTGGATGCCACAGGACCCGGACCGAGCAATCTCGGTGGCTATCGCGGTGCTGATGGTCACGTGTCCCTGCGCGCTTTCACTGGCGACCCCGGCTGCCATGCTCGCAGCTGTTTCACGCCTTGCGCAGCTCGGTGTCTATCTGCGCCGCCCAGCGG
Source organism: Burkholderiaceae bacterium (assembly GCA_035702705.1). GTDB lineage: Bacteria > Pseudomonadota > Gammaproteobacteria > Burkholderiales > Burkholderiaceae_C > Piscinibacterium. The sequence goes on from DASSQC010000465.1 coordinate 10,327, forward strand.
CGCTTGCGAAGCTCGCCCAGATCACCACCGTGGTTTTCGACAAGACCGGCACGCTCAGTGCGGATGCCTTGCAGGTTGAGCAGGTGTTTCTGGCGCCTGGGCGTGCTTTCACCGAGGAAGAGGCCCTGCGCATCGCCACCGCGCTGGAAGGGCAGGGCTTTCATCCGATTGCCGCTGCATTGCGCCAGCGCCCGAATGCGCAGGCAGACCTGCCGGAGGTGACGGAGCAGCGCGAACGGGCTGGCATGGGCGTCGAAGGTCTCATCGATGGGCGCCGGTACCAATTCGGCAGACCGCACAGCGGCGACATCCTCCCGGGGGGCGGCGTGCACTGCGAACTCAGCGACGAGACGGGCCGAATCGCGCTGGTGGCGTTCAGCGAACGGATCCGTGACGAGGCGCGTCCGACGGTTCAGGCCCTGTGCAGGCAGGGCATGGACCTTGTGGTGCTGAGCGGCGACAGCCCGTCCCAGGCTGCCCGCTTGGCGCGGATGCTCGGTATCGAAGGCACTCGCGGAGGCCTGAGTGCCGAAGACAAGCTTGCGGCGCTCCATGCGTTGCAGCGTCAGCGCAAGGTCGTCCTGGCTGTCGGCGATGGCCTGAATGACGGGCCGCTGCTGGCGGGTGCCGATGCATCAGCCGCCCTGGTGACCGGTGCGCCGTCGACCCAGGCTGCGGCGGATCTCGTCATTCTGGGCGGGCGCCTGTCGAGCATCGCCGCTTTGCGCGACGTCGCTCGTCGCACACTTGCCATCGTGAACCAGAACCTTGCATGGGCGCTCGCCTACAACCTCGTGTGCGTCCCGCTCGCCGTTCTTGGCTGGATCAGCCCGGGCTGGGCGAGCGTGGGCATGGCGGCAAGCTCCATGGCGGTGCTTGCAAACGCCGCCCGTGTCACGCGAGGCGGGCGCGAAGTCATCGTCAAGCGAGCAACGTGAGCATGGAAGTCCTGTATCTGCTGATCCCGATGTCTGTCGCGCTGATATTCGGCGTCGCCGCCTTGCTGGTCTGGGCCGTGGAGGGTGAGCAATTCGACGAGCTCGAGTCGATCGGCGCACAGGTGCTGGATCTGCGGCCGTCATCGCCTCCCGACGAAAGCACCTGCGAACTAAGGTCGCACCTCGTCTGAACAGCCTTTCCAGCCAGTTCCGGGCGAGTTGACTTCAGTCAACGCGAGACGTTCATGCTTCACGAAGAATGCTTCCACATACTGGGAGCAGACCTTGAACACAGTCCAAACATCCGCCGCTCCTCATGCAGGAGGAGGGGTCTACAACGACAAGGTCGTCATGCAGTTTGCGGTGATGACGATTGTCTGGGGCTTGGTGGGCATGCTGGTAGGCGTCGTGATCGCCGCGCAGCTTGCCTGGCCACAGCTCAATTTCGATATTCCATGGCTGACCTACGGCCGGCTGCGCCCACTGCATACCAACGCGGTGATCTTCGCCTTCGGTGGCTGTGCGCTCTTCGCATCCAGCTACTACGTGGTGCAGCGTACCTGCCATGTGCGCCTGTTTTCCGACAAGCTCGCCGCGTTCACCTTCTGGGGCTGGCAGGCCATCATTGTGGCGGCCGCCATCTCGCTGCCGCTGGGCTACACGTCCGGCAAGGAATATGCCGAGCTCGAGTGGCCGATCGACATCGCGATCACGCTGGTCTGGGTCGCCTATGCGGTCAACTTCTTCGGCACGCTGGCAGTGCGCAAGATCAAGCACATCTACGTGGCCAACTGGTTCTTCGGTGCGTTCATCCTGACCGTCGCCCTGCTGCATGTGGTCAACAGTGCTGCGCTGCCCGCCGGTCCGATGAAGTCCTATTCAGCCTATGCGGGCGTGCAGGATGCAATGGTCCAGTGGTGGTACGGCCACAATGCGGTGGGCTTCTTCCTGACCGCGGGCTTTCTCGGGATCATGTACTACTTCATTCCGAAGCAGGCCAATCAGCCCGTGTACTCCTACCGGCTGTCGATCGTGCATTTCTGGGCGCTGATCTTCACCTACATGTGGGCGGGGCCGCACCACCTGCACTACACCGCCCTGCCTGACTGGACCCAATCCCTGGGCATGGTGTTCTCGCTGATTCTGCTGGCACCCAGCTGGGGCGGCATGATCAACGGCATCATGACCCTCTCCGGTGCATGGCACAAGCTGCGCGATGACCCTGTCCTGCGTTTCCTGATCGTCTCGGTGTCCTTCTACGGCATGAGCACCTTTGAAGGCCCGATGATGTCCATCAAGACGGTCAACGCACTGTCGCACTACACGGACTGGACAGTTGGCCATGTGCACTCGGGTGCGCTCGGCTGGGTGGGCATGGTGTCCATGGGCGCCATGTACTACCTGATTCCGCGCATGGTGGGTCGGACCGAGATGGCCAGCAAGGATCTGATCAGTCTGCACTTCTGGACGGCGACCATCGGCATCGTGCTCTACATCGCCGCCATGTGGATCGCAGGCGTCATGCAGGGACTCATGTGGCGTGCAGTCAACGAGGACGGCACGCTGACCTACACCTTCGTCGAAAGCGTCAAGGCCACCTTCCCGTTCTATGTCGTGCGTCTTCTGGGTGGCGTGCTGTACCTGTCCGGCATGGTGCTGATGGCCGTCAACGTGTGGATGACGCTCAGTGGCCGAAAGCGCGAGGTGGTCGTGATTCCTTCGCCTGTCCACGCCTGAGACCGGGGAGCACATCATGAGCATCTTCAATCACGAAAAGATCGAGACCTCGAACGTTCTGCTGATCGTCCTTATTCTGCTGGTCGTGGCCATCGGCGGATTGGTGGAGATCGTGCCGCTGTTCTTCCAGCGCTCGACCACGGAGCCGGTTGCCGGCCTGAAACCCTACAGCGCGTTGCAGGTTGTTGGTCGGGACATCTATATCCGCGAGGGTTGCTACAACTGTCACTCGCAGATGATCCGCCCGTTTCGTGCCGAAACGCTGCGTTACGGTCACTACTCGGTTGCGGGCGAATTCGTGTACGACCATCCCTTCCAGTGGGGCAGCAAGCGCACCGGTCCTGACCTGGCACGCGTGGGTGGCCGCTACAGCGATGAGTGGCACCGAATCCACCTCACCAACCCGAGAGACCTGGTACCCGAGTCGAACATGCCGGCGTATCCCTGGCTGGCGCGGACTGCGGCTGACGCGGATTCTGTTGCTGCCCATATGACGACCCTGCGCAAGCTTGGCGCGCCGTATTCGGACGACGAGATCAGGAAAGCCAAGGACGAGGTGGCAGGCAAGACCGAGATGGATGCGCTTGTGGCGTACCTCCAGGTGCTCGGCACATCGGTGAAGTGAGGAGCGTTTCATGGACTTCAATACCTACGCCAGCCTCTTCACAGTGTTGTGCTTCACGCTGTTCATCGCCTTGCTGATCTGGAACTTCCTGCCCAGCCGTCGCGAGCGTCTGGAGCGCTATGCCCGTGCGCTCCTGGAGGAGGAATCGACTGCTTCTGATCGTGCGCACATGCAGCCGGCTGCCGCCGGCGCAAAGGGAGAACAACCATGAGCGATTTCGTATCCACATTCTGGGGTGCGGCCATCGCTGTTGCCACTGTGCTGGGCATCGCAGCATGCTTCCTGCTGCTGATGTTCAGTGCCCGTGTCAAGAAGATGGCCGATGACAATTCCACGGGTCATGTCTGGGATGGCGACCTCAAGGAGCTGAACAATCCCCTGCCGCGCTGGTGGGTCGGGCTGTTCATCATCACCTTGGTCTTCTCCATGGCCTATCTCTACTACTACCCCGGTCTGGGCGTACATGACGGCTCCCTGAAGTGGAGTCAGTCCGGCGCCTACAAGGCCGAGATGGTGGCTGCAGAGCAGCGCCTGGCCCCGCTCTACGACGGCTTCATGAAGCAGACGTCCGAGCAGCTCGCGCAGGACCCCAAGGCCATGGCCATTGCAGAGCGCCTCTTTCTCAACAACTGTGCGCAATGCCACGGCTCAGATGCGCGTGGCGCGCAGGGCTTTCCCAACCTCGCGGATGCTGACTGGCTCTGGGGAGGGGCACCCGATGCGGTTCGCACCACGATTGCCGAAGGCCGCAGGGGCATGATGCCGCCCATGGGCGCTGCCGTGGGGACTGATCAGGACATCACTGATCTGGCCAAGTACGTGCAGTCGCTTTCGGGCAAGGCGGGTGACGAGCTGGCAATTGCGCGCGGCAAGGGCAAGTGGATGT
>DASSQC010000466.1:0-2629 GCA_035702705.1 Burkholderiaceae bacterium
ATGTACCTCGCGGCCGGCCCGGCGAATGCCGAGGTCCGGCTGCTGGGCAGCGGTGCCACGCTGGCCCTGGCCCGCGATGCCGCTGCACTGCTGGACCGACGCTTCGGTGTGCGTGCGGCCGTGCACTCGGTGACGAGCTGGTCCTTGCTGGCGCGCGACTGGATGCAGCAGGAGCGTGCCCGGCGTCTGGGCCAGCCTGCCGCCTCTGCCTGGGTGGAGCAGCAGCTTGCAGGCGGTGCGCCTGTCGTGGCGGCTGCCGACTATGTGCGTGCAGTACCTGAGAGCATTCGCGGTGCGATCCGGGCACCCTATGTCGTGCTTGGCTGCGACGGCTTCGGGCGCAGCGATACCCGGGCCCGCCTGCGCGACTTCTTCGAGATGGACGCACGCTGGATGACGTACTCGGCGCTGCATGCACTGGGCTGGTCGAGCGAACGCCTGCGGGCTGCCGCGCACGAGCTTGGCCTTGATCTGACGCGCCCGGCACCCTGGCTGGTGTAGCGGCGCAGCATGATGCGTCTGAGACTCGGAGTCGCGCAGACACGCCGTGGCCGACAGACTGCCGCGCCGGATGGTCTGTGCCACGGGCCACCGGCGCTTGTGCAGCGAGTCCGTACACTTGCCACCCGAGCGCATCATCCCGGCAGCGGTGCACGGCGGCGCATTGCGCTTTGCCGCATGCCTGCAAGAGCCTGCCCGACTGCCGGACGCGCCGGGAACACCCCCTGAACAAGAAAGCCAGTCGATGGCCCTGACGCTTGACGATATCCGCGCTGCGCAGACCCGCGTCTCGCCGCATGTGCTCAACACGCCCTTCGTTCCTTCGCGGACGCTCTCCGACATCTGCGGCTGCGAAGTCTTCCTGAAGTTCGAGAACCTGCAGTTCACTGCCAGCTTCAAGGAGCGGGGCGCGCTCAACAAGCTGGCGCAACTCAGCGCCGATGAGCGCAGGCGCGGCGTGCTGGCGGTATCGGCCGGCAATCATGCACAGGGCGTGGCGTATCACGCCCAGCGCATGGGCATTCCCGCCACGATCGTGATGCCCAAGTTCACGCCTGCCGTGAAGGTCGAGCGCACGCGGGCCTTCGGCGCGAACGTGGTGCTGCACGGGGCCACATTCGACGACGCGCGCGAGCATGGCATGCGCCTGGTGGCCGAGCACGGTTACGTGCTGGTGCACCCCTACGACGACGCACAGGTGGCGGCCGGGCAGGGCACGATTGCCCTGGAGATGCTCGATGCCGAGCCGGGCCTGGACGCGATGGTGATTGCGGTCGGCGGCGGCGGCATGATTGCGGGCATGGCCGTTGCGGCCAAGGCGCTCAAGCCGGGCATCAAGATGTACGGAGTACAGACCGAGCGATTTCCGGCCGTGTTCAACGCCAAGCGCGGTACCTCGCATGAGAGCGGCAGCGCGACTATCGCCGAGGGGATTGCCGTCAAGTCGCCCGGGGCAGACAACGTGGCGATTGTCCGAAGCCTCGTGGACGACTGCGTGCTCGTGTCCGAGGCCGACATCGAACGCAGCATCCTGATGCTCTTGGAGATCGAGAAGACGGTGGTCGAGGGTGCAGGTGCGGCCGGCCTAGCTGCACTGGTTGCGCACCGCGAGCTGTTCTCAGGCAAGAAGGTGGGGCTGGTGCTGTGCGGCGGGAACATCGATCCGCTGGTGCTGGCCGGCATCATCGAGCGTGGCATGGTGCGCTCGGGCCGTCTGGCGCGCATCACTGTCAGCGTGCGCGATGTACCCGGCGCATTGGCCAGCCTGACGCGTGTGCTGGCCGACAATTCGGCCAACATCGAGGAAGTGCATCACCAGCGGGCATTCACCGCACTGTCGGCGCAATACACCGAGGTGGATGTGGTCGTGCAGACACGCAATGCAGCGCACATCCAGGAACTGGTCGCGGCCCTGGTGGCCGAGGGATTTGACGCCCGCGTGCACTGAGCGCTTGCGGCTGCATCAGAATGGACAACGGGCAACCCAAGGTTGCCCGTCTCGTCTGCGCGGCGTCTGTGGCCTACTTCTTGCCCAGCATTGCTTCCTTCAGATCCGCCTGCACCGGCTTGTTGCCCAGCCAGATCTTGAGCACGGCATCAAAGAAGTCGTCGCCGGGGATCGGCGCCTGCTCCTTGCCGGCTGCGGTCACCACGGTGCCGCGTGAGGGGATGTAGTCCAGCGTGACCACGTCACCGGGCTTTGCACCGGGGATGGTGGCGAAGATCTGTCCGAATTGCACGATCTGGGTGCTGACCTTCTGCAGCTCCTCGGGGGTCAGGTTCTCACGCACACCCTTCAGGAAGGCTTCGCCGAGATCCTTGGCGGACAGATCCCGAACAATGCTCAGCTGTACGCGCTTGGCCCCCTTGCTGGCATAGATATCACCGGGGTTGCCGGTCTTTCTGGGCAGGTAGAGCGCGCCCACATACACCTTGAAGCCGAAGCGGCTGCGCATGCCGGCACCATTCAGGACCAGAGACTGGCCGGCCACGGACACCTGGTCGGGGATTTTCACGCCTTCGACCTCGGCGGCATGGGCCGCGTTGAATGTCGCGGTCAGGGACAGCAGTGCGGCGGCGAGCAATCGTTTCATCAGGGACTCTCCTCTTGAGCTTTTTGACCCCGGGA
>DASSQC010000467.1:0-2747 GCA_035702705.1 Burkholderiaceae bacterium
GGCGGGCTGGGCCTGGGGGCCGGTGTCGCCAGGCGCCTTGGCCGCGCCTGGCGAAGCCGAGAAGGTATGGGCAAACAGGGCCACTCGCGTAGTGTCGGTCCAGGGCGTCTTGACCGGACTCAGGTCGGCCGCGGTCAGCACGATGTCGTCGAAGGAGAAGACGATCGGCTTGGCGGCGGTGGTGTCCTTGGCGGCAATGTCCTCGTAGGGCCCGAATTCGCCGTCGGCATCCGAGATCCAGCCAAAGTAGCCGCGCGATTTCCAGAGCTTGGGCAGGTCGTAGTAGGCCAGACGCGCCACGGCGGGCGTATTGCGCACGGCGGCGTCGGTCAGGTCGATCAATTTGCGGTCGCCGGCGGCCACGGTCTGGATGAAGGGGTGCGCCTCGGGCCGGCTGATGCGCAGCAGGGTGTCGGCATCCGGCTTGAGCTTGTCGGCCGCGCGCGTGCCGTCCTTGCTCAGGATCCAGGGCAGACACTGCACCACCTTGTCCTCGGCGGCGTCGTTGAACCACAGGGCCACGCTGGAGGCGGGCTCGGTGCCTTCCTTGGTCTTGTCGCGCCAGGCTTCGATCCAGATCGGCAGCACCTCGCCATTGGCCTTGGCGGGCACGCTGATCGGATCCTCACCCTTCAGTTTGCGGTCGTAGTAGACAAAGCGGACGAACTGCCACACGGGGCTGAGCGTGAACTCGGCCGGGGCGGCGGGCGTACCCACAGCGGCAGCATCGGGCTCCAGGTTGTTGATCTTGCTGGCGTCCTGGTCCAGCGTGGCGGTCTGCAGGCCGCCGGGCTTCAGCGCCCAGTCGGCATTGGCCAGGGTCCAGTCGGCCACGGGCAGGCGGAACATGCGCTTGCCGGCCTTGAGCGCGTCCTTGAGCGTGCCGGCGTTGGGGTCGGCCTCGGCGATGTAGGTCTGCGCCGCCGGGTCGCCGGGCTTCTCGCAGACCACGCAGCCGGCCGTGGCCTGCGTGAAGTCCAGCTTCACGCTCCTGGCGCTGCGCAGCACTTCCACGTAGGGCTGGCCGCCTGCGCTCAGGCGGCCTTCGGCGTCGGTGAGCACGCTGCGCTCGCCCGCCTCCGCGCCCGCCTCGAACGTGAGCTTGACGGGCACGTCCTTGGGGAAGGGGCGTACCGTGCCGTCCGGATCCTTGAACTGCAGCTTGATGTGCAGGCGGATGATGCGCTCGACCTTGAAGGCCACACTGACCACGCCGCCGCCGACGATGCGCTCGCTGCTCAGGGCCGAGGCGCCGACCACGCGGTACTTCTCGGCATTGGCCGGGCTCAACGGTGCGACGCTGACAGCGTGTGTGCCGCCTTCATCGAGATCGGTGTAGAGCGTGATGCCCGAGGCGCTGGTCGCCTTGCGGTCCGCACCCTCGCGCAGGATGTCGATCGCCTGCACGCCGCGGTTCTGCTCATCGGTCACTTCCACGCGGATGGCGCCGGTGCGCGGGATCGGCGCCGGCTTCGGACCCGGCTTGGGCTGCGGCTTGGGCTGCGGCGGCCGCGGAATGATGTGCACAGGGTAGGGCGGCAGGGCGGGTGCCGCACACAGGCGGATCTGGCCGAGGGCCAGCGGTGCGGCCAGACGCTGGATCAGGCCCGCATCATCGATGCGATGCAGATGGTCGGCCACACCCGCATCCAGCAGGGCCAGGCGCAGGGTTTCAAGGTCGCCGGCATCGGCAAAGCGGGTCTGCAACCAGTGCAGGGCGGCGTCCTCGGTCTCAAAGGGGACGGCCCCCGTGCAGTTCGTGCAGCGTCCGAATCCGCACACGGCGTACTGGCCGTTGCAGACAAGCGCGGTCAACCTCATGCGGCCCTCCCGGCCAGGGGATGGTGAACAGATGTGATGCCCCGAAGCCGGCAGACACTAGCACTGTGTTGCAGTTCGCTCAATCCTCCGAGGGCAGGATGGCATGAGGGGCAGACGCCGCTGCGGACACCGGTCGTTACGCGCAAGGGGCCGGCAGCCTCTGTCGGCACCCAGAGCGGATTGATACGCTCGTGCCATGTCCTGCTCCATCGGCCGCGGCACCTGCGTGCATACGAGCGGCCTGAAGCCTGCGTTCCTCGCCACTTGTGCTGGTGTCCCATGAATCGTTCTGCTGTTGCTGCGCTGAGATCGGCGCAATCGATGTGCGTCCGGCTCGTCGCGGCCGTGCTCTGTGCCGTCGGCACGCAAGCCACCGCACAGACGCCGCCTGACCCTGCAGCCGACCCGGCCGTGGCGCGTGCGGTGCCGATCGCCGTGCCGCAAGCGGGGCCGCGCTTTGCATTCGACCCGCCCGAAGAGTTCGTGCCCGGTGACCGGGTCAGTCTGCGCATCCAGGGGCTGGCACCGGGCAGCCGCGTGCACGTCACGGCGCAGCGGCCGCGCACCGAGGCCGGCGCATTGTCCTTGTTTGAAAGTCAGGCGCTGTTCACCGCAAGCCCGCGCGGCGAAGTGAATCTGGCCACGGATCCGCCGGTGTCCGGCAGCTATGAGGGCGCCGATCTGCGCGGGCTGTTCTGGTCCATGCGGCCGAGCAAGCAGCCTCGGCCCGAGGGCTGGTTGGCCAGTGAGGTGCGCTTCACTGCGCGTCAGGACAGCGCCACCGGCCCGGTGCTGGCCGAAGGCCGCCTGCGTGTGACGCTGCAGCGGCCGGGGGTGTCGGTGGAGCGGGTGGCAGCCTTTGAGGGGGCGGTGCTGGCCCGTCCCGCCGGCGAGGTGGAGCGCAAGCGGCCAGCCCTCATTCTGCT
>DASSQC010000468.1:0-9652 GCA_035702705.1 Burkholderiaceae bacterium
TCAAGGCTGATGTCGACTTCACCCCCACCGAAGCCACCACCGAGGAATTCAAGCCCAACACCGGCGACCAGCCTGCCGCCATTCGCAGCAGCAGCACGCAGGAAGCCACCAACGGCGCAGGCGCCGCTGCCGCGGGGGTGCCGGGCGCCCTGAGCAACCAGCCCCCGGGGGAGTCCAAGGCACCCATCAACGGCGCAAACCCCGCGCCGCAGGCGGCCGGCCAGAGCGCAAGCACCCAGTCCAATCGCTCCGCTGTCACCAACTTCGAGGTCGACAAGACCGTTCGGTACACGCGCAATGCCACGGGAAGCGTGCGTCGTATCTCGGCCGCTGTGGTCGTCAACCAGAAGGCGGCCACCGACAAGGCCGGCAAGACCAGCTTCACCGCCATCCCCGAAAAGGAGATGGAGCAGATCAATGCCCTGGTGCGGGAAGCCATCGGCTTCTCCAAGGATCGCGGCGACAGCATCAACGTGGTCAATGCCCCGTTCAAGATGGAAGAGGCTGCCAAGCCGGTGGACGTGCCCTTCTGGAAGCAGCCCGAGGCCGGCTCCATGATCAAGAACATCGGCATGCCCATCGCCCTGCTGATGATCGCCCTGGCCATCATCTTCGGCGTGATCCGTCCGGCCCTGCGCCGCACCGAGAAGACGCGCGAGGACGCGCCGGCCGACGATGCACAGACCGACGGCCGCCTGAATGCCGTGCTTGACGACCCCGAGGCCCTGCCTGCGCCCGAACGCGCCGGGGTGCCTCTGCTGGGCAATCAGGCTCCCAACGAGAACGTGAACGACCTGCGCACCTTCGCCAAGGACAACCCGGCCGCAGTGGCGCTGATCGTGCGCGACTGGATGTCGGGCGGCAAGGCCGAAACACAGTGACAGACCTCTGAGCAGAGACCGACCATGAGCTCCAACGTGGATGAAGAAGGCCTGACCGACAGCGCCGTGCTGCTGATGACGATCGGCGAGGAAGAGTGTGCCGAGGTCTTCAAGCATCTTTCGCCCAAGGAAGTGCAGCGCCTGGGCGAAACCATGGCCAAGCTCAAGACCGTGCAGCGCGAGCGCGTCGATCAGGTGATCGCCCGCTTCGCCACCGACGCGGCCACCTCCAGCTCGCTGGTGTCCGACACCGATGAATTCGTGCGCAGCGTGCTGAACCGCGCCCTGGGCGAGGAGAAGGCCTCGCTGCTGGTCGATCGCATCCTGCAGGGGCGTGATGTCTCCGGTATCGAATCGCTGAAGTGGATGGATGCGGGCAGCGTCGCGGAGCTGGTGCGCAACGAGCACCCGCAGATCATCGCCTCCATCCTGGTGCACCTGGACCGCGACCATGCCTCGGGCATCCTGAATCTGCTGACCGATCGGCTGCGCAACGAGGTGGTCATGCGTATTGCCACGCTGGATGGCATCCAGCCCCTGGCGCTCAAGGAACTCAATGATGTGCTGTCGCGCGTGCTGCAAGGCGGCGACCGGCTCAAGAAGGCCTCGCTGGGCGGGGTGAAGACCACTGCCGAAATCCTCAACTTCCTGGGTTCGTCCAGCGAAACCGCCGTGCTCGATGCCGTGCGCGAGGCCGACCCCGACCTCGCCCAGAAGATCATGGACCAGATGTTCACCTTCGACGACGTGAACAAGCTTGACGACCGGGGCATCCAGACCCTGCTGCGCGAGGTCTCCACCGAATCGCTGGTCGTGGCGCTCAAGGGCGCAGACGACGATCTGAAGGACAAGATCCTGCGCAACATGTCCACGCGTGCCGCCGAGAGCCTGCGCGAGGAGATGGAGAACAAGGGCCCGGTGCGCGTCTCCGAGGTGGAAGCCGAGCAGAAGGAAATCCTCAAGGCCGTGCGCCGCCTGGCCGACGAAGGCCAGATCCAGCTGTCCTCCGGCAGCGACGACGAATTCGTCTGATGCGCGCATAACCGAGCTGAACAGGACACACCATGGGTGCACGTTTCATCCCCAAGGAAGAGCTGCCGGGCTTTGCCGCCTGGAAGTTCGACAGTCTGAGCGGCAGCCCGGGCCGGAGCACGGCCGGCAAGGTCTCGCCCAGCAGCCTGCAGCCGCAGGCCGCCACACCGCAATCGAGCGAGACCGACAGCGCCTTCGCCGCGGGGCGCGCCGAAGGCATGAAGGCCGGGCTGGCCATGGGCTTCGAGAAGGGCTGGTCCCAGGCCAAGGCCGAGGATGCCGTCCAGCAGGACGCGCAGATGCAGGCCCTTGCCCAGCAGGTCGGCCGCATTGCGGAGCGCTTTGCCTCGGGTCTGGAGCATCTCGAGACCCAGGCCGCATCCTCGCTGATCGATCTGGCCATCGAGATTGCGCGGCAGGTGGTGCGTGTCGAACTGCAGATGCATCCCGAAAGCATCACTGCAGTGGTCGATGAAGCACTGCGAACCCTGATCGATTCAGTCAACAAACCCACGGTCTGGGTCAGCCCGCATGACATGGAGCGGATCGGCCGGCACCTGGCTGCAGAACTCGACGCACGCAGCATGTTGCTCAAGGCGGACCCTGCGCTGAGCCCCGGTGAGTGCCGGGTCAGCACGCCGAACGCCACGGTGGACGCCACTCTGGCGGCGCGGTGGCGACGCGCGCTGGCCGCGATCGGCCGCCAACCCGACGGCAGCGAAGAAACCTGGCATGCAGACCCGGCCGAGGGAGGCGCCGCATGAGTCCGATCATGGACACCCAGCGCGTACCCGCCGAGCGCTGGCAGCAGTTTCTGGCCGACTACCGCAGCTATGCGAAGACCCCTGTGCAGCTGGAGTGCCACGGCACGCTGACCCGGGTTGCTGGACTCGTGCTGGAAGCGGCTGGGCTGCGCCTGCCCGTGGGTTCGCTGGTCAACATCGTGCCGCACGAGGCAGCATTCAGCCCGGACCTGTCCTCGGCCCTCGAGGCCGAGGTGGTGGGCTTTGCGCAGGACCGCCTGTTCCTGATGCCGACCGGCGAAGTGCATGGCCTGGCGCCGGGCGCCCGCGTGATTCCCAAGGACCTGCTGGCCGACGCACCGGTGTTCGGCGTCTACAACCACCCCTGGCGCCGCACCGAAGACCGTACGCGACACCTGCCGATGGGCGACGGTCTGCTGGGTCGCGTCGTCGACTCCTGTGGCGCGCCCCTCGATCGCAAGGGCCCGCTCGCACTCGTCAAGCCCGGTCCGATCATTCGTCGGCCGATCAATGCCATGGACCGCGATCCCGTGCGCGAGCCGCTGGATACCGGTGTGCGCGCGATCAATGCACTGCTGTCGGTGGGCCGCGGCCAGCGCCTGGGGCTGTTTGCCGGCTCCGGTGTCGGCAAGAGCGTGCTGCTGGGCATGATGGCTCGCCACACCCAGGCCGATGTCACCGTGATCGGTCTGATCGGCGAGCGAGGACGCGAAGTCCGGGAGTTCATCGAGGAGATCCTCGGCGATGACGGCATCGCCCGCGCAGTGGTGGTGGCTGCACCGGCCGATGCGCCCCCGATCCTGCGCATGCAGGGTGCCGCCTACGCCACCGCAATCGCCGAGCACTTCCGCGACCAGGGCAAGAACGTGCTGCTCCTGATTGACTCGCTGACGCGCTACGCCATGGCGCAGCGGGAAATTGCCCTGGCCATCGGCGAGCCGCCCGCCACCAAGGGCTATCCGCCCTCGGCCTTTGCCAAGCTGCCCCAGCTGGTCGAGCGGGCCGGCAACGGCCTGCCGGGCCGCGGCTCGATCACGGCTTTCTACACCGTGCTGGCCGAGGGCGATGACCAGCAGGATCCGATTGCCGACGCGGCACGTGCCATCCTCGATGGCCACTTTGTGCTCACACGGCGTCTGGCCGAAGAAGGTCACTACCCGGCAATCGATATCGAGCAGTCGATCTCGCGCGTGATGCACAACGTGGTCTCTGCGCAGCACTTCGAGGCCGCGCGCGACTTCAAGGCGCTGTGGTCCCGCTTCTCCCGGTCGCGCGAGCTGCTGTCCGTGGGCGCCTACGTGCCGGGCGCAGATCCCGAGCTTGACCGTGCCATCCAGCTCGCCCCGCAGATGCAGGCCTTCCTGCGCCAGACCATGCGCGAGGGCGCGAGCACTGCAGCCAGCGTCAATGATCTGGGCGCGGTTCTGGGTCGCGACCTTTCACCAGGCCCCACACATGGAGATGAAGCGACATGAGCCCCAAGGCACTGGAACTGCTGATCGAGTCCGCCACGAACGAGCAGCTGGCCTGTGAGCGCGCGCTCGCGCAGGCCCTCGGCGCCGAGCAGGCCGCGAAGCACCAGCTCGCTCAGCTCACCCAGTTCCGCGACGGTTACGACATGCAGCGTGCAGGCGTGCAGCACGTCGCGCAGCTGCAGGGCATCGCTCGATTCACTGGCGTGCTCGACAGCACGATCGATCGCGCATTCGACGAGACCGTTCGCCTGGAGGCACTGGTCACAGAGCGCCGGCAATCCCTGTCGGTGGCCATGCAGCGCGTGAAGTCGCTGGAAAAGTGGCTCGAGATCAAGCAGCGCGAGGCCGCGAGCGCACTTGCGCGACGCGAGCAGCTCGCAAACGACGAAATGGCGAACCGCATGGCGCAGCAACGCCGTGTCGGTCCGTGACACGAGGGGTCGACATGGCATTGGGTCAATTCACCGCCAATACGCTGCGCATGGGCGACATTCAGCGCCCGGCCGACCGTGAGCCTGCGCTGGCCACGCGTACTGCATCATCGGTCGATGCATTCCGCGAACAGATGGCCCGCGAGAACCAGAACCGGGAGGCAATGCAGGCGCAGGCGCGTCGCCAGACGGCCGGTACCTCGCCCCAGCAGCGCACCGAGCCTGCGGCAGAACCCAGCTCACAGCCCGCAGCGCGAGGCGACGAGGCCGGCGCGGCAGGGCATGCATCTGCACGCGCTTCGAGCAGCTCGACACCTCCCGGTCGGTCAGCCAATGCACGCCCCCCCTCGGCGGACACGCCCGCCTCGGCCCAAGCAGAAACCGGCAGCACCGGCACGCCTGATGCCGAGAGCGAGACCTCGGAGCGCTCGCTGGCCGCTGCCGGTGCAGCGGCTGCAGATCGCCCCCAGGCCGGCACGATCGCAGCGCTTGCCACCGCGCAAGCACCCGCCACGGATCCAGCATCCGGCGGCGATGACGACGCACTCGCAGGCGATTCTTCATCGGCCGTCGGCGCAGCCTCAAAGCAGCGCCATCGAGAGCTGGTCAAGACAACGGACTCGGTACCAGCGGAGCATGCAGCCTCGGGCGCATCGTCGGCCGACAACTCGACGCACAGCGTGCCCGAGAAGATGCACACCTCCGAGACCTTTCGCACGCCCGGCCCGTTGGGTCTGGCTGGCACGCATGCGGATGCCAGCCCCCTGGCGGCATCGCGAATCGAAACTGCGTTTGGCAAGCTGTCCGACACCAGCAAGCCGGATGACATGCCCTCCTTTCATTTGCCAGCGCGGGCCGACTCTCCGGCCTTTGCATCACAGCTTGGCGACCGTGTGGGGCTGATGCTGCGCACGGGTACGGGTGAGGCACGTCTGATCCTCCATCCGGAAGCGCTCGGCACCGTGGCCGTTGCACTGAAGGTGCACGACACCGAGGCCAAGGTCGCGTTTTCTGCCGGCACCGAGGCGGCACGTGCAGCGCTTGACGCTGCACTGCCCCAGCTCAAGGAACTGCTCGCCAACCAGGGCGTCCAGCTGGTGTCTGCCAGCACGCAGACCCACGCGAATCCCGGCGAAACCGGCCGGGGCGCTACGCCGTTCGGGCACTCCGCCCGCGACGGTCACGATCAGCATCGCTCCGGCACGGGCAGCAGCAATGGCTGGCGCAATGCCCGTCTGCAGGAGACTGCCCAGATTGACGGTGCACTGGGCCCGGCCGCCGGGCTGCGGCGTCCGGGTTCCGGGCGGCTGTCGATCTTTGCCTGAGACACGCGGGTCGTTGCCCCCTTGGCATCCGACCCTGCAGGGATCGGCTTGAGCCGATCTGCCCTCAAGCACGCGCCGGTCCGTCCGATAACGCGGACCGAATAAGGCGGAGTTCGCCGCCCTTATCCCCCCATGCCAGCTGCGCATGCAATCGCACAATGAATTCATTGCTGCGCCGACCCCCCTCCGGCGCGCCTGTGCAGATTGCACGCCAACGCAGATCAAGGACTGGGACCCATGGCCGCCAAGGAAGCCCCCGCTGAGGCAGCGCCCCCGAAAAAGGGCAAGAAGAAACTGATCATCATCATTGCCGCAGCCGTGCTGCTGCTGGGCGGCGCAGGCGCAGCCGCGCTCGTGGTGATGAAGAAGAAGGCTGCAGCCGCCGAAGAAGGTGGCGAGACCAAGGCCGCCCAGGCCGATGCGCCCAAATACAAGATGCCGGATCCCAAGAATCCGCCGATCTTTGTCGCCCTCGATCCGTTCACGGTCAACCTCAAGCCGGAACCCGGGCTGGGTGACAAGTTCGCGCAGATCTCGGTCACGCTTGAAGTCGCGGCCAAGGAAGTGGAAGACGCACTGAAGCTGCGCATGCCCATCCTGCGCAACGAAATCCTGTTTGCGATCGCCGACAAGACCTCGGCCCAGCTGCTGACCAACGAGGGCAAGCAGGCTCTGGGGCTGGATATCGCTGCGGCTGCCGGCAGACAGCTGGGCTGGCAGGCGCCGCCCAAGTTCGTGCCGCCGCCGCAGCTCATGCCGCAACCCGGCATGACGCCGGAGCAGGTGGCCCAGCTCGACCAGATGCGCGCCATGCTTGAGAAGCAGCATCGCGAGCAGTTCAAGAGCGGCGCGCCCAACCCGGTGCTGGCGGTGCACTTCGCCAGCTTCATCGTCCACTGATCCAGATACCGAGCGATACCGATGGCTGGCGCAAGCTTTCTCTCGCAAGACGAAGTCGATGCCCTGCTCGAGGGGGTCACCGGCGAGAAGCAGACTTCGGAGGGCGACTCCGATGCCGGTGGCGTACGCGTCTATGACCTGGCGAGCCAGGAGCGCATCGTCCGTGGGCGCATGCCCACGATGGAAATCATCAACGAGCGCTTTGCACGCAACCTGCGGATCGGCATCTTCAACTTCCTGCGCCGCTCGCCCGAGATCTCGATCGGCCCGGTGAAGGTGCAGAAGTACAGCGCCTTCCTGCGCAACATCGTCGTGCCGAACAACATCAACATCATGCATGTCCGGCCGCTGCGCGGATCGGGGCTGATCATTTGTGACCCGACACTGGTGTTCACGGTGATTGACTGCCTGTTCGGCGGCAGCGGCACGATCCACACACGCATCGAAGGCCGCGACTTCTCGCCGACCGAGCAGCGCATCATCCAACGCCTGCTGGAAGTCATCACCGAGGAATACGGCAAGGCGTGGTCGCGCATCTATCCGCTCACGCTGGAGTACCAGCGCAGCGAGATGCACACCCAGTTCGCCAACATTGCCACGCCATCGGAGATCGTCGTCTCCTGCGCATTCACGGTGGAGATCGGCGAAAGCTCGGGCGACATCCACTTCTGCATTCCCTACTCCACGCTCGAGCCCATCCGCGACATCCTGTATTCGTCCCTGCAGGGCGACAGCCAGGAGACCGACACACGCTGGGTACGCCTGCTGACCAAGCAAATCCAGAGCGCAGACGTGGTGATGCGCGCCGAGCTCGCCCAGAGCAGCATCACCGTCGGTGAGCTGATCGCACTGAAGCCCGGGGACTTCATCGAGATGGACATTCCCGAGCAGATCGAGATCAAGGTGGACGGCGTTCCCGTCTTCGGCGGCCGCTACGGCACCGTCAACGGGCACTACGCCTTTCGCATCGAAGAATTTTTGACGGGGCGTGAAGCCCAGGACTGGATCGGAGATTCCGATGAGCGCTGAGAATCAAGACGCATTGGCTGACGAATGGGCAGCCGCCCTGGAGCAGCAGGCTGCTGCAGAAGCCGTGGTGGAGGAGCCCGAGTCGGCACTTTCGGCACCGCAGGTGCAGGCCACCCTGTTCAAGCCCTTCGCGGGCGGTGCACAAGGCGGGGGCAACAACGACATCGAGATGATTCTCGACATCCCCGTGCAGCTCACCGTGGAGCTGGGTCGTACCCGGATTCCGATCAAGCACATCCTGCAGCTGGCCCAGGGCTCGGTGATCGAGCTTGACGCCCTGGCTGGCGAGCCGATGGACGTGCTGGTCAACGGCTGCCTGATCGCACAAGGCGAGGTGGTCGTGGTCAACGACAAGTTCGGCATCCGACTGACCGACATCGTGACCCCGTCCGAGCGCATGAAGCGCCTGAATCGCAACTAGCCACGCCCACTGGACAGCCTGCGTTGCCCCGCGTGTGCTGCCCGGAGCCTCCCATGAACGCCCCTGCACCCAACTGCAACGCCCTGATTCGCTGCACCATTCGCCGCGCGCTCTGCGCGAGCCTCCTGCTCGTGCTGAGCGCCGCAAGTCATGCGCAGCAAGCTGCCGGAACGACCGCTCCCGCAGGGTCGGCCGGGTCCATGCTGATGGTGGCCCTGCTGCTGGGGGCCATGGTGGCAGGCGCCTGGTATCTGAAGCGTGGCGGTCGGCTCAAGGGCGCTCCGGCCAGCGAGCTGAAGATCGTCAGTGCCGTGGCTGTGGGAGCGCGCGAGCGCATTGCCATCGTCGAGGTCGCAGGCAAGCGCCTGGTCGTCGGAATCACGCCACAGCAGATCAGTCTGCTGACCGAGTCAGCCGCACCCGCTCCGTTCAGTGCATCGCTCAAGCAGGTCCAGGAGACGCGCGATGCGTGATTCGTATCCCGCCCTGAAGACGGGTGCCGTGCTGATGGCCGCCGCTGGCCTGGCATGGTTTGCCCCCGATGCCGCAGCACAGTCAAGCCCCCTGCAGCTGACTGCGCAAACCAGCGGCGGCACGACCACATATTCCGTGCCGGTGCAGACGCTGCTGATGATGACGGCGCTGTCCTTCATCCCAGCAATCCTGCTGCTGATGACGAGCTTCACGCGCATCATCATCGTGCTGTCGCTTCTTCGGCAGGCCCTGGGCACGACCACCACGCCGCCCAACCAGGTCCTGATCGGCCTGGCCCTGTTCCTGACCTTTTTCGTCATGGCCCCGGTCACTGACCGGATCACCGAAGAGGCCTACAAGCCTTTATCGGCAAACCAGATCGGTTTTGAAGAGGCTTTGAAGCGCGGCGAGGTGCCACTCAAGGAATTCATGCTGCGCCAGACGCGCGACACGGATCTGGCACTGTTTGCCCGGCTCGGCAAGGTGCCCACCAACACCAAGCCGGAGGCCTTTCCGCTGCGTGTTGTCGTACCTGCATTTGTCATCAGCGAGCTGAAGACCGCGTTCCAGATCGGCTTCATGATCTTCATTCCCTTTCTGATCATCGACATGGTGGTGGCCAGCGTGCTGATGAGCATGGGGATGATGATGCTGTCGCCGGTGCTGGTGGCCCTGCCCTTCAAGCTGATGCTGTTCGTGCTGGCCGACGGCTGGAACATCCTCGTCGCCTCGCTGGTCGCCAGCTTCCATGTCGGCGCCTAGCGTGCGCCCCAATCAAGCAAGGATCCACCCATGAACGCCCAATCCGTGATGACGCTTGGCCAGCAGGCCCTGCAGCTGCTGCTGATGGTCTCTGCACCGCTGCTGCTGACCGCACTGGTCGTCGGCCTGGTGGTGTCGGTCTTCCAGGCGGCCACCCA
>DASSQC010000469.1:0-2369 GCA_035702705.1 Burkholderiaceae bacterium
TGAAGATCCTCGACGCCCGGGCCACTGCCGCGGCCCTGCCCTGGGCCGGCATGCTCGATGCCTTGCAAGACATCCTCGCGGCGCAGCGCGCAGGCCGTGCACGCTGCCCGGTGCGCAATCGGCTGGATCTGGGCGCCACACCCGGCGCGCCGGACGCCGGCGTGCTGCTCACCATGCCCGCCACGGACGGCGAGCTGGCAGTGGTCAAGGTCGTCACCGTGCATGGCAGCAACCCTGCGCAGCAGCTGCCCGCCGTGCAGGCCGCGGTGCTCGTGATGGACGCCCGCACCGGCCAGCGCCTGGCCCTGCTGGATGGCGAGGTGGTGACCGAGCGGCGCACCGCCGCACTCTCTGCCCTGGCAGTGCGCCAGCTGACCGGCCGCAGCGACTGGCGCAGCGCGCATCTGCAGATCATCGGTGCGGGCGCCCAGGCGCGCGCGCACATGGAGGCCTTTGCCGCCTGCCTTGGCGTGGACCGGCTGCGGGTGCAGACCCGCAGCCCGGCCAGCGCGGCGCCACTCATGGCCCTGGCGCGCGAGCATGGCCTGCAGGCCGAGTACGGCGACGCAGCCAGCCTGCGCACGGCCGAGCTGATCGTGACGGCCACCAGCAGCAGCACGCCGGTCATGGACGATGCCGTGGCTGAACACGCCGTCATCTGCGCCGTGGGTGCATTCACCGCACGCATGGCGGAGCTGCCGCCCAACCTGGTGCGCCGCGCCCGCTGTGTGGTGGACACCACCGACGGCTGCCGCACCGAAGCGGGCGACCTGCTGCAGGCCGGGGTGGACTGGAGCCTCATCCCGCAGCTCGCCGACGCCACCCCGCAGCCGCAGGACGTGCCGATCATCTTCAAGTCGGTCGGCTCGGCGCTCTGGGACCTGGCCGCCGCGCGCTGCTGGTGGCAGACCGCTGCCGACCGCGAAACCGCCCGGAGTTGACGGATCGACTCCCCAAATCATTGAGATTCCCGGGTCTGCACCGCGCTTTTCCCTGCAGCAGCGGCACTGGGCTTTGCAATAGTTAAGCGTTGGAATTTGCATGCCGAGGCCGCTGGATCGGCCCGATCAGGGAGTTCTGTCATGTTCTTTCAGAGTGCACGTGCTCGTGCAGCGGGTCCGTGCGGCCGCGCTGGTCTGGGGTGTGCCGCGCTGGGCGCACTGTTGCTTCTCGGTCTGGCTGGCGCGCCCTTCGTGCCGGCGCGCGCCAACACGGCCGAGCAGCCTGCCATCGGAGCCGTCCAGCGCAGCACCGGCACGGTGCAGATCATCAGCCCGCGTGGTGAACGCCCGGCACGTGCGGGCGAGCCGATTGCGGAACTCGAACGGATCCAGACCGGGGCCGATGGCCAGGCGCTCATTCGCCTGAACGACGGCACCCTGCTGGCCCTGCGCGCCAACACCCAGCTCACGCCCCTGCGCTACCGCCAGGCGGCTGCGCCCGGCGAGCGGGACGGCATGGTCATGCAACTGCTGCGTGGCAGTCTGCGCGCGGTCACCGGCCTGATCGGCAAGCGCTCGCAGGACACCGTGCAGTTCCGCACGGCCACGGCCACCATCGGCATCCGCGGGACCGACTTCGACATGACCGTGGTGGACACCGCCGCCGCCGAGGCAGGTGGCACCGTGGAGGGTCTCTATCACCGCGTGAACGACGGCGCCACCGTGCTGGAGAACGCCGCCGGCGACAAGCTGCCCGTGGCCGCCGGCGAGGTGGCACTGGCCCCGGCCGACCTGGCGCGGCATGGTGCGCAGTTCGGGCTCATCAAGGGCGGCGTGGATGTGCTGCGACTGTTCCGCGCCACGGCCTTTGATGTGGACTTGCCGGCCCTGAGCCGCAGCGCCCTGCCCGATGCCCCCAAACCCGCTGCGCCCGATGCCAAACCCGGCACTTCCGTCGGGCAGGCGGCGGGCAATGCGGCGCAGGCCGGCGCGAGCGCCGCCGCCGCTGTGGCCCCGGTGGCTGCAGGCGCCGCCGCAGCCCAGACCGCTGCGCAGCTGGGGCTTGTGGCGCAGGCCGCGCAGGCCGTGGCCGGCGTGGTCAGCAGCGCCGTGAATGCCGTGCGCAACAGCCTGGATCGGGACAACGAACCCACGCCCCAGGCCGGCCCGGTCACCGAGCGCGCGAGCACGCCGATCACGCCGGCCGAGCGCAAGGCCGCGGCCGCCGCCACCGCGCAGGCCCTGCTGAGTCTGGAGTCGCGCAACGCTGCGGCCGAGGCCGAGCGTCTGGGCGTGCGCAACCAGAAGATCCAGGAATATCGCTTTGCCGTGGCCCGCGCCATCCACGAGGCCAATGCGCGCGATGTACACAACGGCCCCATGCCGCCGCTGCTGCCCGCCATCGTGATCCTGCACGTGGAGGTCGAC
>DASSQC010000470.1:0-10551 GCA_035702705.1 Burkholderiaceae bacterium
TGCGCTCGCTGTTGCGCTGACGCTTGCCGGCTGCAGTACCACGGCGCCCAAACCCACGGTCAGCCTGCCCGACGGCAGCACGCGGGTGGAGACCCCCGCCGAACGCGCCATTCAGCCCAATGCCGCCGAGGAGCTGCGCGAGCTGGTACGCAGCGTGAAGACCCTGTTGAATCTCTCGCCGGACATCGCACGCAGCCAGTTCGCGCGCAGGATCCCGGCCACCGACCCCGCACAGGACCGTCGCTGGCTGGCCATGGCCGGGCAACTGGCGAGCTTCAACCAGCTGTCGCCCACCACGGCGCGCACCGTCATGCAGGCCCAGATCGATGCCAGCAACTTCGCCAAGAAGGGCTTCTACGAGCAATGGGCCAGCAGCCCAAGCACGCTCCAGACACGACCCGGGCTCGAGGCGCGGGTGGACAGCGCCATAGGTGCCTTCATCAAGGCCGTGGGCGAGGCCCAGGTGGCATTGAAGCAGCCAGGCAGCCGTGCCGCGTTGGAGGCCATTGCCCTGGCAGAGATGCCCAATCGAACCGCGCTGTCCGCACAGACGCGCAGCATTGCCCTGGCCCCCCTGCTGGCGCTGGCCCAGCCCTGAAGCGCCTGTGGCGCACGCCCGCAGCGGCGCAGAGTCGCTGCCTATAATCGGCATGCTCGACGAGCCGGCGTCGGGCGTGCTGGATCCCAGCCTGCAACCAGCGATTCACGTGTGCAGGTGGTGACCTTCCGGATGATCCGACGAACGACCTGAAAAGCGCACGAGCTGGGCGCGACGGCGTTCTCACCCGCACTCTCTCGATCGAGGCTTCAGGGGCCATGGCTGCCAACATTCTCCAATCGCTTCCGCGCGGCGAACGCGTGGGTATCGCATTCTCGGGCGGGCTCGACACCAGCGCTGCCGTGCTCTGGATGCGCAAGAAGGGCGCGGTGCCCTGTGCCTACACCGCCCACCTGGGGCAGCCTGACGAATCCGACTACGACGACATCCCGCGCCGTGCAAGGCAATACGGTGCGGAGATCGCACGCCTGATCGACTGCCGTGCCCAGCTCGTGGCCGAAGGCATTGCCGCCATCCAGACCGGCGCCTTCCACATCACCACCGCAGGTGCCACCTACTTCAACACCACACCGCTGGGCCGTGCCGTGACCGGCACTGCGCTGGTGGTGGCCATGCGCGAAGACGGCGTGAACATCTGGGGTGATGGCAGCACCTACAAGGGCAATGACATCGAGCGCTTCTACCGCTACGGCCTGCTCGCCAACCCCGGTCTGCGCATCTACAAGCCCTGGCTGGACGAGACCTTCATCACCGAGCTCGGCGGCCGCAAGGAGATGAGCGAGTTCCTGATTGCCAACGGCTTCGACTACAAGATGAGCGTGGAGAAGGCCTACTCCACCGATAGCAACCTGCTCGGTGCCACACACGAGGCCAAGGACCTTGAGTTCCTCAACAAGGGCATCAATATCGTCAATCCGATCATGGGCGTGGCCTTCTGGAAGGACGAGGTCGCCGTGAAGGCCGAGACCGTGAGCGTGACGTTCGAGGAAGGCCGCCCCGTGGCCCTGAACGGCCAGCGCTTTGCCGACGATGTGGCCCTGCTCATGGAAGCCAACGCCATTGGCGGACGCCATGGCCTGGGCATGAGCGACCAGATCGAGAACCGCATCATCGAGGCCAAGAGCCGCGGCGTGTACGAAGCCCCGGGCATGGCGCTGTTGCACATTGCCTACGAGCGCCTGGTCACCGGCATCCACAACGAAGACACCATCGAGCAGTACCGTGCCAATGGCCGCAAGCTGGGCAAGCTGCTCTACCACGGCCGCTGGTTCGACCCGCAGTCGCTCATGCTGCGCGAAGCCAGCCAGCGCTGGGTGGCCAAGGCGGTGACGGGCACCGTGACGCTCGAGCTGCGCCGTGGCAACGATTACTCGATCCTCGACACCGAGAGCGCCAACCTCACCTACAAGCCCGAGCGCCTCTCGATGGAGAAGGTCGAGGGCGCCTTCACGCCCACTGACCGCATCGGCCAGCTCACCATGCGCCGCCTGGATCTGGACGACACGCGCGACAAGCTGTCGATCTACGTCAAGACCGGGCTGCTGGGCCAGGGCGGAGACGACGGACTGGGCCTGATCACCGGCCCCAGGGACTGAGCACGGCTGCGCGCCAGCCCGAGGGCACGGGCCTCAGGGCTGCGCCCCGAACTGGAGCAGCGGCTCGCCAAGGCGTGCACGAATGCGGCTGCGAAAGCGCTCCAGTTCGCGCTGCGCCTCCATCCATTCCACACGGGCCAGCTCCGCCTGGGGATGCACCGCCAGGCGCATCACTTCGGCCACGCTGCGCAGCACCACAAGACGCAATTCGGGGTCACGCTGCCCGGCGTCCAGGATCCTGAGACGTGCCTGCTGGGCCAGCGCCAGTGCCTGGTCCACCCGCCCCAGTCGCGCGAGGCAGTAGGCGCGCAGGCTGATGGCATCGGCGAGTTCCGCCGCCCCCTGGTCCTGAACCTCCGCAATCCCACGCTCCAGCCGGTCGAGGGCCTCGTCGAAGCGATCCTGCGCCAGCAGGGCCTCGCCCTCCGCGATCAGGCCACGGCCATGGTTGGTACCGGTGCCGAGCACTGCATTGAGCTCGGTGCCGGCCACGACGCTGACGCGCGCCTGCACCGCAGCCTCGGCATCGAGGGTCCGTGCCCACCAGCGCTCAAGTGCAAATCGTGTCTGGGCGGCCGCCATCACCAGCAGGATGCTGCTGCGCAGCACGTCGTGTCCGGCCGCCGCATCGATCGCCCTGCGCAGCATGTCGAAGCACAGTGACTCCTCGCCCGCACGCTGCGCCACGTGACTGATGGCTGCATAGGCGCGTGCCTGCGTGGCGCCTTCCGCGCGCGGCAGCAGCGTCAGCGCCCGGGTGGCCTCTGCAAGGGCCCCATCGATATCACCGGCCAGATCCTTCACGTTCGCCAGCAATGCGCGGGCCCGAGCTTCATGCGCAGGCGTCAGGTTGGCTTGCGCATGCTCCACGGCGCGCTGCCCCCATTCGATGGCGGCAGCGGTTTCCGGTTGGTAGTAGTGCCAGGTGCAGCGCGCGAGCAGCACGTCAAAGTGTTGTTCCGGCAGGTCTGCAGTCTCGACAAGCAGGGTGCGCAGCAGGCCCATGGCTTCGTCGAAGCGCGTGGTGGCAATGGCCTCCTGCGCCTGTGCGATGCGCTGCGCAACCCGCGTCACTGCGGCGGCGTCGTGCTGGAACGATGCTGCGGTCATGTCCAGACCCTAGCAGAGCGCCCGGGCTTGCGCACCGGGAGTCTTCCGGATCCCGCTGCCATGGTGCCGGGCAGCCGCACGCAGCGTGCGGCGGCGCCTGCGTGCGCGCCTAGGGCAGCGCCCGGATCGCTTCGGCGTAACCGGAAATGCCCTTGCCCATCACCACCACGGCGGCCACCGGCGTGATGTAGCTGTGATGGCGGAAGGGCTCGCGCTGGTGGATGTCGCTGATGTGTACCTCGGCCAGCGGCACCCCAGTGCCCTTGATGGCGTCGTGCAGGGCGATGCTGGTGTGCGTGTAGGCGCCGGCATTCAGGACCACGCCGGCCAGGCGCCCGGCCTTGAGCAGTTCGCCTGCCTCGTGCAGCCAGTCGATCAGCACCCCTTCATGGTTGGACTGCCGGCACTCGCAGGCCCAGCCGCGCTCGGCCGCGGCTGCGCGACACAGGGCCTCGACATCGGCGAGCGTGGCCGTGCCGTAGATCTGGGGCTCACGGCTGCCCAGCAGGTTCAGGTTGGGGCCGTTGATGACCAGAAGCAGCTTTTGCATATTGTGTCCGAAAACAATTGCTCAACGATCGATCAATTCCGACTTATCGCGCATCAGACAACCGATTTCGACAATTCAAGGAATCTAGAAATCACGTCCGAAAACAGCTTATTTTGAATCGCGCTGAATGACGCTCAGACCATCACCGGTTCGGGCTCCAGCAGCACGCCAAAGCGTGCCTGCACCGTATCGACGATCTCCTGCGCCAGCGCGATCACATCGTTGCCGCGTGCGCCACCATGATTGACCAGCACCAGCGCCTGCCGCTCATGCACCCCGACCCTGCCGCGACGCCGGCCCTTGAAGCCGCAGCGGTCGATCAGCCAGGCCGCGGCCAGCTTCACGCGGCCGTCGGCTTGCGGGTAGCCCACGATCTCCGGATGCTCGGCTGCCAGCTGCGCCCACTTCGGTGCATCCACCAACGGATTCTTGAAGAAGCTGCCCGCATTGCCCAGCTCCGCCGGATCCGGCAGCTTGGCGCGGCGCGTCGCCACCACCACCTCGAAGATGTCGCGTGCGCTCGGCTCGGCAATGCCGCGCTGCGCCAGCCCGCGCGCCACATCGGCGTAGGTCGCCACCGGCATCCAGCGCCTGGGCAGGGCGAGCGTGACCTGGGTGATCACGAACTGTCCGGCGGCGGCACGCTTGAAGACGCTGTCGCGGTAGCCAAAGCCACAGTCCGCATGACTGAAGCTGCGCAGCTCGCCCGTTGCGATCTCCACGGCCTGCAGGCTGTGAAAGCGACTGGTCAGCTCCAGGCCATAGGCGCCGATGTTCTGGATCGGCGCAGCGCCCACGCTGCCCGGGATCAGCGCAAGGTTTTCCAGCCCGGGCAGCTGCTCATCGAGCAGGCGCGCCACCGTGGCATGCCAGCCTTCGCCGGCGCCCACCTCGACCAGCCAGGCGTCGGCCGTCTCGCCCACACGGGCGAAACCGGCGATCCTTGGCGCCAGCACGCAGCCGCCAAAGTCCCCGGTGATCACGAGGTTGCTGCCGCCGCCAAGCACCAGTCGGCGCTCAGCGCGCGCAAACACCGGCAGACGCACGGCCTCACGCACTGCGCTGACGCTGTCGCAGGTCAGGAACTGCGCGGCCCGACCGGGCAGTCCGAAGCTGTTGAGCGGCTGGAGATCGCGGTCGGTTTCGAGGGAGAACGCCATGAGGCAGCAGTGTAGTTGGCTACACTTTTCCTCTCTGAACGCGCCCCCGGAAAGTGCTGCTATGCCCTCCTTTGACACCGTCTGCAAGCCCAACCTCGTCGAACTGAAGAACGCCGTCGAACAGACCAACAAGGAGATCGGCACGCGCTTCGACTTCAAGGGCAGCGACTCGCGCGTCGAGCAGGGCGACAAGGCGCTGACCATCTATGCCGACGACGACTTCAAGATCGGCCAGGTCAAGGAAATCCTTGTCGCCAAGCTGGCCAAGCGCCAGGTCGATGTGCGCTATCTCGAGTTCGACAAGCCCGAGAAGATCGGCGGCGACAAGCTCAAGCAGGCGGTGACCGTGCGCGAAGGCGTGCCCGCCGACAAGGGCAAGGAGATCGTGAAGATCATCAAGGAGAGCAAGCTCAAGGTGCAGGGCAGCATCCAGGGCGACACAGTCCGCGTCTCCGGCGCAAAGCGTGACGATCTGCAGGCCGCCATCGCGCTGCTCAAGAAGGAAGTCACCGACCTGCCCCTGTCCTTCGAGAACTTCCGGGACTGAAGCGCCAGGGACAGACTCACCCAATCAGGGGAGTGATTTGTCGCCAACCGGTGTCGTGGGCGCTTGGCATGCACGGGCTTGTGAAACAATCTCTTCCAGACGTACTCTTGCTCGCATTGACGCGCATTTGCGCCCTTTCCATGGCTGACCAGCAGACCTGTCACCTCGAAGAGAAGTACCCCCGGATCATCCAGCAGCTCACCCTGCTCTGGGGTCATCCGGAGCTCGAAACCTTTTTCGAGAAGCTGTGGATCGACGATCGGGGCAATCGTCAGGGCTTTCCGCCCGAGGTCATGAGCGAGCTGATGTTCTGCTCGTCGCTGCACCGCGACGCCTACCCGGGCCTGTACATGAAGGTGGACGCTGGGTTTGCCAACCGCGCCTCGGACCAGTTCTTCGGGCGACGCAACTAGGCGCACGCCAGCCAGGAAAAAGGGCCGCGGATGCGGCCCTTCTGCTTTTCGCAGGCACATCGGCCCGCCTGCTTGATCAGAGCTCGATCACCGCCCACGCGGAGTGGTTGTGGATCGACTCGAAGTTCTCCGCCTCGATCCGTACCTTGGACAGCCAGGGCTGGGCACGCAGGGTGATGGCGATGTCGCGCACCAGATCCTCGACGAACTTGGGGTTGTCATAGGCACGCTCGGTCACGTACTTCTCGTCCGGCCGCTTGAGCAAGCCATACAGCTCGCTGGATGCCTGAGACTCCACCAGACGGATCAGGGACTCGATCGATGCCCCGGTCTGCGTCTGATCCAGATGTGCGGTGACTACGATGTGGCTGCGCTGGTTGTGGGCGCCGTACTCGCTGATCTCCTTGCTGCACGGGCACAGGCTGGTCACAGGAATCGTGACCTGCACCGACACCTCGGCCATGTCCGGCCAGGCCACGCAGCGCATCAGCACTTCGTAGTCGAGCATGCTCTGCACACCTGAGATCGGTGCAGTCTTCTTGATGAACAGCGGAAACTTCAGTTCGAACTCGGCTTCGCCGGCCTCCAGGCGCTCGCACAGGGCCTTGCCCACGGCCGGCGCATCCGCGAGGCTCCATGCCGCCGCATGGCCCTCGAGCATGGCCACGAAGCGCGACATGTGGGTGCCCTTCTTCTCTGCGGGCAGGTGCACGGAAAGCGAGAACTCGGCCACGGTGGGCTGCGGGCCGGCCTCGGCAGCCCATAGGATCGGGTAGCGCAGGCGGCGCACACCCACACGCTGGATGGCGAGGTGGCGCTCGTCGCGCGCGCCCTGCACATCGGCCAGCATCTGCATGTCAACGGGTTTCATCATGAAAGGAGGAGTGTTGTGGGTGCTTGAGCGCCGCTGCGCGCCTCAAGCCACGCGCAGCTTGTCCTGACTTGCGGCCGCAAGCTGGGCGGAGAAGCGGTCGCGAATGGATTTTTCGATGCCGGCAGCATCAAGACCAACCAGCGCCAGCAGCTTGGCAGGATCGCCATGGTCGATAAATCGGTCCGGCAGACCGAGTTGCAAGACCGGCGTGGCCACACCGTGGCCATGCAGGCACTCCAGTACGGCGCTGCCCGCACCGCCCATGATGCAGCCCTCCTCCACCGTCACGATCGCACCATGGCGCTTGGCCATCTCGACCGTCAGGGCCTCATCCAGCGGCTTGATGAAGCGCATGTCCACCACCGTGGCGCCAAGCCTCTCGGCCGCGGCCAGCGCTGGCGTCACCATGCTGCCGAAGGCCAGGATGGCCACGCCGCTGCCCTCGCGCCGCACCACGCCCTTGCCCCAAGGTACTTCGGTCAGCGCTTCCTGGATGGCGGTGCCCGGCCCGGTGCCTCGCGGGTAGCGCACAGCGGCGCTGCCCTTGTGGCGATAGGCCGTGGTGAGCAGCAGACGGCACTCGTTCTCGTCGCTGGGTGCCAGAACCGCGACATTCGGAATGCAGCGCAGATAAGCGATGTCGTAGTTGCCGGCATGCGTTGCGCCATCGGCACCCACCAGGCCTGCGCGGTCCATGGCGAAAGTCACATCCAGATCCTGCAGGGCCACATCGTGGATCAGCTGGTCGTAGCCGCGCTGCAGGAAGGTCGAGTAGATCGCCACCACCGGCTTCTTGCCCTCGCAGGCCAGGCCGGCGGCAAAGGTCACGGCATGCTGCTCGGCAATGCCAACATCGAAGTAGCGAGCCGGGAAGCGCTTCTCGAACTCCACCATGCCCGAGCCCTCGCGCATGGCCGGCGTGATGCCGATCAGGCGCTCGTCGGCGGCGGCCATGTCGCAGAGCCACTCACCGAAGATCTGCGTGTAGGCCTTCCTGGGCGCCTGCGCAGGTGCCTCGATGCCTTTGCTCGGATCGAACTTGCCGGGGCCGTGGTACTTGACCGGGTCGGCCTCGGCAAGCTTGTAGCCCTGGCCCTTCCTGGTCACCACATGCAGGAACTGCGGGTGGCCGGTTTCCTCGGAGATCTTCTTGATGTTTTCCAGCGTCGGAATCAACGAGTCGAGATCGTGGCCGTCGATCGGGCCGATGTAGTTGAAGCCGAACTCCTCGAAGATGGTGGCCGGGACCACCATGCCCTTGGCATGACCTTCGAGGCGCTTGGCCAGCTCGAACAGCGGCGGCACGTGCTCGAGCACTTTCTTGGCCTGGGCCTTGGCAGTCGTATAGAAGCGGCCGCTCATCAGGCGCGCCAGATAGCGGTTGAGCGCGCCCACAGCCGGGCTGATGCTCATGTCGTTGTCGTTCAGGATGACCGTCAGGTGGATGTTGTCGGTCACACCCACGTTGTTCATGGCTTCGAAGGCCATGCCGCCGGTCATCGCGCTGTCGCCGATCACGGCGAGTGCATGGCGCTTGGACCCTTGCAGCTTGGCAGCCACCGCCATGCCCAGGGCCGCCGAGATGGACGTGCTGGAGTGTGCGGTGCCGAAAGCGTCGTACTCGCTCTCGAAGCGGCGCGGGAAGCCAGAAATCCCGCCAAACTGGCGCAGCGTGGGCATCTGGTCACGCCGCCCGGTGAGGATCTTGTGCGGATAGGTCTGGTGGCCCACATCCCAGACGATGCGATCGTCGGGCGTATTGAACACGGTGTGCAGCGCAATCGTGAGCTCGACGGTGCCCAGGTTCGAAGACAGGTGGCCGCCGGTCTTGGACACGGAGTCCAGCACGAAGGCGCGCAGTTCATCTGCGAGGACCTTGAGCTGATCGCGCGAAAGCGTACGCAGCTGGGCCGGAGAGTCGATGGTCTTGAGGAGCGAATAGTCCATGGGATTCTTCTTTGCGTCGTACTGCGTTCAGGGCGGTCGGTGCGATGAGACTGCGGATCAGTGCGTACGGCGCACGATGAGATCGGCCAGCGCGGCGAGGGCGTGCAAGCCGTCCGCCTGCGTGGGGCCGAGGCCGTCGAGGTGCTGGTGGGCCTGCAGGCGCAGGGCTTCGGCGCGACGGCGCGCCTCGTCCAGCCCCAACAGGGAAACATAGGTGGCCTTGCCCTGCTCGGCATCCTTGCCCGCTGTCTTGCCCAGCGTGGCGGAGTCGGCCGTGGCATCGAGAACATCGTCGGCCACCTGGAACGCCAGACCGACGGTGCGGGCAAAGCGCTCCAGCGCGTCCTGCTGGGCGGGCGGCAGACGCATCGCGAGCGCCGGCATCATCACGCTGGCAACCAGCAGCGCGCCGGTCTTCATGCGATGAAGCTGCTCCAGCTCGGCCAGCGCGAGCTGCTTGCCCTCGCTGGCGAGATCGATGGCCTGGCCGCCGCACATGCCCTGGCTGCCCGAGGCCTGGGCGAGCAGCTGCAGCACCGCAAGCCCGTCGCACTTCGGATGCGCCTGACAGGCGCGGGCGAGCAGTTCGAAGGCGCTGGATTGCAGGGCATCGCCCACCAGCACGGCCTGAGCCTCGCCGAACTGCTTCCATACCGTCGGCTTGCCGCGGCGCAGTTCGTCGTTGTCCATCGCGGGCAGGTCGTCGTGCACCAGCGAATAGGCATGGATGAGCTCGATGGCCACAGCCATGGCATCGGCCAGCGGCGCAGGACAGCGCGCAAACTCGGCACTTGCCGTCACGAGCAATGCCCGCACCCGCTTGCCGCCGCCCATGACGGCGTAGCGCATGGCTTCGTGGAGATGGCTGGGCACCGTGGCCTGCGCGGGCAGCGCAGCCTCCAGTGCCGCCTCCGCACGCGCGAGGCTTGCACCGGACCAGAGCGCAAAGTCGAATGCCGCCTGCACCTCACCTGGTGCCACGCGGTCTGCAAAAGCTGCCGCCCCGCTCAACGTCGCGCCTCCAGCTTGAAGGCTTGCTCGTTGCCCTGAGCGTCGACCAGCTTGAGCTGTTCCTCAACAATCTGCAACTGCTCCTGGCAGAAGCGCTCCAGGCGCTTGCCGCGCTCATAGGCCGCGATGCTCTCGGCCAGGCTCATGGAACCCGCTTCCATGGCATCCACGAGGCGGGTCAGTTCGGCCATGGCGGCCTCGAAGGTCTCGGGCAAGGGCGCGTCGGGAGAGGGGCTGGCTTGGACACCAGCGCCGTGGGCAGTTGCTTTGGCAGGCATAAGGTTCGGATTTTAGTCAGGCCGGCCGGACATGGGACAGCGTAAATGCGCGCAAACCCTTGTTTCTGCAAGGATTTTGAGCACTTAGTCGATTTTCCCTGCGGGGCCCCCGCGGGTACACTCCCGCTCCCCTTCAGGAGTCTCGATCCCACAGGAATTTTGTCCGTCTTCAAGGAGGCCGCACGTCATCATGTCCGACATCTCCACAGCGCGCAAACTGCTGCCTGCGAATAGCCAGCTTCCGGTCGATGTGTATTTCGACCAGGCGACCTATGAAAAGGAGATGCGACTCATCTTTCATGACTTGCCGCGCTACGTGGGCCATGAGCTTGCCGTGCCCAACGTGGGAGATTTCTACGCACTGCCCCAGGAAGCCGAAGGCCGCATCCTGGTGCGCAATGACCAGGGCATCGAGCTGCTGTCCAACGTGTGCCGCCACCGGCAGGCGGTCATGCTCAACGGGCGGGGCAACACGCCGAACATCGTCTGCCCGCTGCACCGCTGGAC
>DASSQC010000471.1:0-2015 GCA_035702705.1 Burkholderiaceae bacterium
GCTTCGGCGCCTTCGGCAGCTGTCGCAGCCCATCCAGCCCAGCCGATGCCCGCCGACACGCCGCAAGCCGCCCTGGCCGAGTCGGCCGAAGCGAGCCCGCCCCAGCCGGTGCCGCTGCATGTGCTGGTGGTGGATGACAACGCCGTGAACCGCGCGCTGGCTGTGGCCATGCTCGAGCTGATCGGTGCGCAGGTGAGCCAGGCCGTGGACGGCTTGCAGGCGCTCGACACCCTGGCCAGCAAGCCCTTCGATCTCGTGCTCATGGATTGGCAGATGCCCGGGCTCGACGGCCTGGAGACCACGCGCCGATGGCGGCGCCAGGAGGCGCTGCGGGCGTCGCGCCGCGTGATGATTGCCGGGGTCACGGCCAATGCCTCGGCCGCCGACGAGGCGGCCTGCCGCGACGCCGGGATGGACGCCTTCCTGCCCAAGCCCTTCACCCTCGAGGGGCTCAAGGCGCTGCTGGCCCGGGCCGCGCAGGGCGTCTAGGGCCGGTTTGCCCCTCGCGCAGGCCGGATGCCGGGCAGCTTCCGACCCCAGGGGCGGCGTGCCCGAAACGCGGCATTGCTGCCCCCCGGGCATCGGCCTAGCGTGGATGGTGGGCGGCTCATCCTGCGCCGCCGACCCCCCACACACACGCGGAGCAGCCCATGGCCCTGTACGAAACCACCTTTTTCTCGCGGCAGAAGACTCAAAGCATGGCCTTGCAGCCGCTGCGCTCGAAGATCAACGAGCAGCTGGCGCGGCTGCGCAGTGTGGTGGCCTTCGGCGGCGAGACGCCGATCGTCTCGATGCAGGCCAAGACCGCCATCCGCGCGGCCTGCGGCAACCCGCACACGGCCAATCTGCACGTGTACGAGACGCCCATCAGCGGTCACTGGCGCATCTTCTTCGCGCAAGGCCAGTCCGGCGGCGTGGTCGTGCTGGGCGTCGGACACCTCAACGGCAACGTGCTCGAGCAGCCTTGAGGCCGCTTGCGGCCGGCTGTGCTGAAGCGGCAGGCCTCGCGCTCCGTGGGGCCGATCCGCCGCCCACCCGCTGCCAGGTCCGGCAACCGGGCAGGCGGCGGGTCGCTCAACGCAGGTCGAAGCGGTCCAGGTTCATGACCTTGGTCCAGGCGGCCACGAAGTCGCGCACGAACTTCTCCTTTGCATCGTTCTGGGCATAGACCTCGGAGAGCGCGCGCAGCTGCGAGTTCGAGCCGAAGACCAGATCGACACGCGTGCCCGTCCACTTCACCGCACCTGTACTGCGGTCGCGGCCCTCGTAGATGCCAGCTGCACCCGCGCTGGGGGCCCAGGCGGTGGCGATGTCCAGCACATTGACGAAGAAGTCGTTGGTGAGCTTCCCCGGCTGCGCCGTGAACACACCGTGCTTGCTGCCATCGGTATTGGCGCCCAGCACACGCAGACCACCCACCAGCACCGTCATCTCCGGTGCCGACAGGGTCAGCAGCTGCGCGCGGTCGATCAGCAGGTGCTCGGCCGGCACGCTGAACTCACGCTTGGCAAAGTTGCGGAAGCCGTCAGCCTGCGGTTCGAGCACGGCAAAGGACTCGACATCGGTCTGCTCCTGCGTGGCATCCACGCGGCCCGGTGCAAAGGGCACGTCGATGGCCACGCCCGCGGCCTTGGCGGCAGCCTCCACACCCACGCCGCCGGCCAGCACGATCACGTCAGCCAGGCTCACCTGTCGGCCGCCCTTGGCATTGAAGGCCTGCTGCACGCCCTCCAGCGCCGCGAGCACCCTGGCCAGTTGCGCCGGCTGGTTCACCGCCCAGTCCTTCTGCGGGGCCAGGCGAATGCGCGCACCGTTGGCGCCACCGCGCATGTCCGAGCCGCGGAAGGTGGAGGCCGAGGCCCAGGCCGTGCTCACGAGTTCAGCCACGCTCAAGCCCGTGGAGGCGACCTGCTGCTTGAGTGCCGCGATGTCGGTGGCGTCGATCACGGCACCGCTGCGCGCCGGCAGCGGGTCCTGCCAGAGCAGGTCTTCGGCCGGCACTTCGGGGCCGAGGT
>DASSQC010000472.1:0-5839 GCA_035702705.1 Burkholderiaceae bacterium
GAGGGCCGTACTCGGTCCGAGGTGGGGGAGGCTGGACTTCAGACAGCACCTGCGTGCTGTCTGAAGCCTGCCGAATCCGAGGGCCGTACCCAGTCCGAAGTGGAAAGGCCGGACAGCATGGCTTGCCGGTGCATGGCCTGCTGCCCTTTCATTGCCTTGGTAACTGGGTAGCGTCCTTCTCTCCACCTACCCATCATTTCGCGGGAATTTCGACGCGGAACACCGCCAGGTAGGTACAGATGGCGTTCCCCGCTTCGCCACGCGCCTCCCGGCTGTAGTCATATTCACACTGGCAGCCTTCAAACGGCGAATACTGACGTTCAAATGCAGCGCCGTCGTCCAGGTACTGTCTGATGGACCGGCCCGTTCCTGCCACCGACGGCAGATCACTGATGTTTCTCCGCAATCTCTCGCAGGCAGAACGTTGGGCGCTTGCGGTCATACCGCTGGCCTGACGCTCGACCGAATGATTGGCCGTCGTCACGACACAATGGGTGGCGACATAAGCAGCGTGCTGCTGTCCTCGGCCTGCATTGGCACGGGCTGCCTCAAGCGCTGCCTTGTTCTCGGGGTCGGCTTTCTGCTGACAGCGTGCAGCCTCGGCTCGAATATCCGTTCTGGAAATCGGCACGAACTGCTCCGATAAACGTGGCTTGCCCTGAGCTGAGGCGTCCGTGGACTCCGCCTTGGTGCGTACCGTCCCGTCGGATCGGCCTCCCGAAGTCACTCTCGTGCTCTCGGCGCTGGTGCTTGTCTTGCCATCTGCGCGGTCCTGACGGTCCGGTCGGGAATCCTCCCGATGCCGGAGCGCCTCAGCCTCGACTTGCGCCTCGGCTGCTGCCATCCGTCCTCCAGCACCGTGAGCAGAGGCGGTCGCTTGTGCGTAGGCCTGATCCTGTGCCCGGGCTGTCTGCTGAACCGAATTCAGCGCCGATTGGACGGCCTCGCGATTCTGCGCCAGCGCCTGCACCGTACCGCCGACGGCGGAGCCTGCCGCATTGACTCCCCGGGATACACCAAAGATCAAGTGACTCAGTGCGGTACGTGTGTTGTCGACCTGGGAACCCAGTTGTGCCAACTGGGCGCGCGCGCGCGGCGCCTCCTCGGGGCTGAACGAAGCAATCATGTTCAATACCAGCGCTTGCAGATTGCGCTGCAGAACCAGATCCGTTGTCTCGCCACGCCGCACGATGGAGGTCAGACTGTTGGACGCCGCAGTGCTGGCGACCTCCCAGGCGGCCACGACCTCGTCTCGCTCCTTGAGTTCGTAACGGACGGTGGCACGTACGTTCAGCGTGGCATTCGAGGAAATGACGCTGCGCAATTCAGCCGCACGTCCGACGGAGCTCGATTGCTCAAGCCGCAGGAGGGTGGCTTGAAGTGTCAGCCGCTCGCGCGCATCCTCTGAGAAGACGCCGCTGTCGAGCAGCGACTGCTTGAGAAAGCGGAGGTAATCCTCGTTGTAGCGCCGGTCGACAAACCGTCGCCCGACCCAGTCGCCATCATCGAAGTCCCCGCAGTGCAGGCACACCCGATTGACATCGAAGCTGACCCGCCCCAGTCGACGGGCAAACAACGGTGAACTTACCTTGATGGTCGCGGCTTGCTGTGCACTCAAGCTGATTTCTGTCGGCGCATCCTTGGCGCCGTACTGCGCCCAGGCCGGTAGGCCGCAGAGCCAAGCCAGCAGTACCGGTATGAGCAACTTTCTCATTCAAGCGCTCCGTCGCGCTCGACGTCCTTGACGAACTTCTCGATCAGTACACCGGCCATATCCAGGCGACGCTGACCCGCGTTGGTTGCCCAGACATTGTCGGCCACCTCGCGCTGATCAGCGTAGCTGGAGCGAAAGATGGTCTTGCCATTGCGATCCACGCGTACATCGAGCTTCACATGCTGCATGTACAAGGTAGGCATGACACCCAAGCTCAATACGGTGCCAACGATCGTGGCTTTCCCCGCGGATGTGAGGGAGCTATCGCAGGTCCAGCCGTAGCTTATTGACACGTCAGTGGGCAGCCGCTGGTTCCACTTCACAGGGCTGACCCCCCAAGCGGCAATTTCGCTTTCGAATGTCTGCTGAGACATGAGGGCCTGGCACTCGTTGTTGCTGCTGCGATCCACACCCGTCACAGCAACCCTTTTCCCCCGCATGAGCTCGGCCAAGCGCGCCCGCTCCTTGTCGTAACCGCTCCGCTTCCTCGGATCAGTCGCTGGGGTAGAACAGGCAGACAAGAGAGACATCAGAACCAGCAGACAGGCGATACGAGGATGGATGCTCATCAGTGAACTCCGAATGCACGAAGCGACAGCCGCCGAAGCGCAGCCGCGGTCCAAAAGCGAGCAATGCTAGTTTTGATTCCACATGAGTTAGGCGGATTTCGGTTTGCGGCGTACTGAAGTTCGCATCGCGACGAATCCTCAGGCAAGACGGATCCCCGCTCGCTCCCGTGCCTCTCAACCTGCCCCAGATCAACCCGAGCTCCATCTCCCTTGTTTGTCGCCGTATCAACTCGGTGACATACTCCAACGACAAGCCTGGCTGACACCGGGCGCAGACAAGGGTGGCCCATGGCACTGCTTCCACCGGATCATCCGGACCGGTTTGTTCTCGCTGAAGAAGTGCACGCCCGCCCGCCGGAGCCGCTGCAGACACCGGCGCGCGCGAGCTACATCGCCGTCATGGTGGATGCCGACGATCGCGAGCGCGAGCGCAATCACATCGGTGCGCTGTGTGAACGCTTTGCGGTGCCCGGACCGGGTGTCGGCGCAACTCACTTCAGCGCGCGCCTGGGCACCTTCCGCCTGAAGTGGGAGCGGCACGGCGAGTTCTCGGGCTACACCTTCTTCGGACCGGGGCCGAATGGCGCCGCCTTTGCCGACCCGATCACGGCCAGCCTGCCGCCGAACTGGCTGCCGGGCGTGCCGGGCCTGACCCTGTGTGCCGTGCAGGCCGTGCTGCAGCAGGCACCGGCCGAGGAGCCGGACGTGCAGCGCATGGCCGAGCTGTTCTCGGGCAACAGCCTGGTGGGTGCCGAAGTGGGCGACGGCGCCGCCTGGGTCTACACGGACTTTCGCATCCACGACGACGGTGCGGGCCGCGTGCTGGTGCTGAACCGCTCGCTGACCAGCCGCCAGGCCGGCCAGATGGTGCAGCGCCTGTTCGAGATCGAGGCCTACCGCATGCTCGCGCTGCTCGCACTGCCGATCGCGCGGCGCCAGTCGCCACGCATCCTGGCCATCGAGCGCGCTCTCGCCGGGCTGACCGACGGCATTGCCCAGGACGTGGGCAATGACGAAACCCTGCTTCAGGAGCTCACGCGCCTGGCCGCCGAGGTGGAAAGCGGACTGGCCGCCAGCCAGTTCCGCTTCGGCGCCTGCCGGGCCTACTTCGAGCTCGTGACCACGCGCATCGGTGAGCTGCGCGAGGAACGGCTGACCGGCCTGCAGACGATCGGCGAATTCATGGCGCGGCGCTTCACGCCGGCCGTGCGCACCTGCACCACGGTCTCGCAGCGCCTGCACGATCTGTCCGAACGCGTGGCGCAGGCCAGCGGCCTGCTGTCGACGCGTGTGGACATCGCGCGCGAGCGCCAGAACCAGGCGCTGCTGGCCTCCATGGACCGGCGCGCCAAGCTGCAGCTGCGTCTGCAGCAGACGGTGGAGGGCCTGTCGGTCGCGGCCATCGTCTATTACGCCGCCGGGCTGATCAGCTACGTGGCCAAGGGCCTGAAGGCCGGCGGTCTGAGGCTTGATGCCGACATCGCGGTCGGCGTGGCGATTCCGCTGCTGGCGATCATGGTGCTGTATGCCGTGCGCCGTGCCCGGCGGCATATCGTCGAGGGCGAGGGGCCGTTGAATTGATCGACCTGCAGCCGGCCTCCGCGTGTCCATCCATCCAGAGAAAGTGTGTTGAATGAAGGCTCCGTTCCCGTTCTCCGCCATCGTGGCCCAGGAGGAGATGAAGCTGGCCATCCTGATCGCGGCCGTCGATCCCAGCGTGGGCGGGGTGCTCGTCCTGGGGGATCGGGGAACCGGCA
Organism: Burkholderiaceae bacterium; assembly: GCA_035702705.1. Lineage (GTDB taxonomy): Bacteria > Pseudomonadota > Gammaproteobacteria > Burkholderiales > Burkholderiaceae_C > Piscinibacterium. Next base: position 4,041 of record DASSQC010000472.1, read on the forward strand.
AGTCCACGGCAGTGCGCGCCCTCGCCGCCCTGCTGCCGCCGATGAAGGTGGTGGCCGGCTGTGCCTACAACTGCGAGCCCGGCCGGACCGCCGGGCTGTGCGAGCGCTGTGGCGCCGGCGGGGCCGAAGGCAAGCCCAAGGGCGACGCGAGGGCCAAGACCCTGAGCGTGCCGGTGCCGGTGATCGACCTGCCGCTGGGCGCCACCGAGGATCGCGTGGTGGGCGCACTGGATCTCGAGCGTGCGCTGTCCCAAGGCAGCAAGTCCTTCGAGCCGGGCCTGCTGGCGCGGGCCAACCGCGGCTTCCTGTACATCGATGAAGTCAATCTGCTGGAAGACCATCTGGTGGATCTGCTGATCGACGTGGCAGCCTCCGGCGAGAACCTGGTGGAGCGCGAGGGCCTGAGCGTGCGCCATCCTGCCCGCTTCGTGCTGGTGGGCAGCGGCAACCCCGAAGAAGGCGAGCTGCGCCCGCAGCTGCTCGACCGCTTCGGTCTGTCGGTCGAGGTGCGCACCCCCACGGATCTGAAGCTGCGCGTGGAAGTGATCAAGCGGCGCGACGCCTACGAGCGCGACCCCGACGGCTTTGCCGCGCAATGGAAGAAGGAAGAGGACAAGATCCGCAAGCGCATCACGCAGGCGCGCGGCCGGATCGAACGGGTGCAGATTCCCGACGCAGTGCTCGAACAGGCCGCCAGCCTGTGCATGAAGCTGGGCACCGACGGCCTGCGCGGCGAGCTCACGCTGATGCGTGCGGCGCGTGCCCTGGCCGCCCTCGACGGACTGGACGAAGTGGGCTCGGCGCAGCTGCGCCAGGTGGCCGCGCCGGCACTGCGCCACCGCCTGCGCCGCAACCCGCTGGACGATGCCGGCTCCACCGTGCGCGTTGAACGGGCCTGCGCCGAGCTGTTCGCGGCCTGACCCGCGCCATGGCTGCCGCACCGCAATCGCGCGCTGAGGCGCCGCCACGCGAGCTCGATGCCTGGGCCCTGGCCTGCAACGCCGCGCAGGTGTTCGCGATCGATCCCGCCGGCTGCGGCGTACTGGTGCTGCGCGCGCAGGCCGGCCCGGTGCGCGAGCGCTGGCTTGCGATCCTGCATGCCCTGCTGCCGGCGACCGACCCGATCCGGCGCCTGCCCCTGCATGTCAGTGCCGACCGGCTGCTCGGTGGCCTCGACCTGGCCGCCACCCTGCAGCTGGGGCGACCGGTTGTGCAGCGTGGCGTGCTGGCCGAGACCGACGGCGGCGTGCTGGTGGTGCCCATGGCCGAGCGCATGCCGCGCGCCATGGTTTCCAGCCTGATCGGTGTGCTGGATCGCGGCGAGCTGGTCACGGAGACCGAGGGCGTGAGCCTGCGTGCGCCCTGCCGTCTGGGTCTGGTGCTGCTCGATGAGAGCCAGGGCGAGGGCGAGCAGATTGCGCCGGTGCTGCTTGAGCGGGCGAGTCTGGTGATCGACCTGAGCAGCGTGAGCATGACCGATGTGGCCGGTGAGCTGGGCGACGCCATCGATCGCGGCCGCACCGAGGCTGCACGCCAGCGCCGTGCCGCGCCCGTACCGGGCGACGAGCTCGTGCATGCGGCCTGCAGCGTGGCCGCAGCGCTCGGCCTCGATTCGCTGCGCGCACCGCTGCAGGTCTTGCGCGTGGCGCGTCTTCTGGCCGCCCTGATGGACGAGCCGGCAGTGGATGCCGAGTTGCTCAAGCGCGCCGTGCAGTTGAGCCTGCTGCTGCGTGCGACGCGGCTGCCTGAGCTGCCGGCGGATGAGGCGCCGCAGGACACCGCCGAGCCCCCGCCGCCCC
>DASSQC010000473.1:0-4935 GCA_035702705.1 Burkholderiaceae bacterium
CTCGATCTGGCGCGCCGTCAGGCGGCCACGCTCGGTGGCCTTGAGGCCGAAATCGCCGAACGACACGTTGGCGCCGCGCGTGGCGACGCCGGTGTTGCGGCCCTTTTGCTCCTTGCGGAACTTGCGACGTGCTGGTTGCAGCATGCTTATTCTCCTGCTTTCTTCTCAGCCGGAGCCGCGCCAGCTGTGGCCTTGCGGACACGCTTGACTGCAGGCTTGGCTGCATCTGCAGCACCTTCGCCTGCAGCGCCCTCAGCGCGCGGACGACGGTTTGCGGGACGACGAGCCGGGCGACGATCTTCCTTTTCGGCCTCGGGCGTTGCAGCTACCGGCGCATCACCGCGACCGAGCGTGTCACCCTTGTAGACCCAGACCTTGACACCGATGATGCCGTAGGTGGTCAGCGCTTCCGAGGTGCCGTACTCAATGTCGGCACGCAGCGTATGCAGAGGCACACGCCCTTCGCGGTACCACTCGGTGCGAGCGATTTCCGCGCCATTCAGACGGCCCGAGCTCATGATCTTGATGCCTTGGGCACCCAGGCGCATCGCATTCTGCATCGCGCGCTTCATCGCGCGGCGGAACATGATGCGCTTTTCAAGCTGTTGCGTGATGCTGTCAGCGATCAGCTGGGCATCGACTTCCGGCTTGCGGATTTCCTCGATGTTGACGTGCACGGGCACGCCCATCAGCTTCTGCAGATCGGCCTTCAGGGTTTCGATGTCCTCGCCCTTCTTGCCGATGACCACACCCGGACGCGCCGAATAGACGGTGATCTTGGCGTTCTTGGCGGGGCGCTCGATCAGACCGCGGCCGACAGCTGCGTTCTTCAGCTTCTTCTTGAGGTACTCGCGAACCTTGACGTCGTCAGCAAGCATGCTGGCGAAGTTGGCGTTGCCTGCGTACCAGCGCGACGCCCAGTTGCGCGACACGGCAAGGCGAAAACCGGTTGGATGAATCTTCTGTCCCATTGCGGTTCCTTAGTTGCCAACGGTCACGGTGATGTGACAGGTCTGCTTCTCGATGCTCGCGCCGCGGCCCTTTGCACGGGCGCGGAAGCGCTTGAGCGAAGCGCCCTTGTCGACATAGATCGTCTTGACCTTCAGCTCGTCGATATCGGCGCCGTCGTTGTGCTCGGCGTTCGCGATCGCGGACTCCACGACCTTCTTGACGATGAAGGCAGCCTTCTTGGGCGTGAACGTCAGGATGTTCAGCGCCGCACCAACCGGCTTGCCACGCACCAGGTCAGCGACCAGACGTGCCTTCTGGGCCGAAACCCGCACGCCATGCAGTTTTGCAGTCGTTTCCATGTTTGCGTGTCCTTACTTCTTGGCTTTTTTGTCAGCCGCGTGTCCCTTGAAGGTACGCGTGGCTGCAAATTCGCCGAGCTTGTGACCCACCATCTGCTCGGTCACATAGACCGGCACATGTTGGCGGCCGTTATGAACGGCGATCGTCAGACCGATGAACTCGGGCAGCACCGTCGAACGGCGTGACCAGGTCTTGATCGGCTTCTTGTCCTTGTTGGCCACCGCAGCGTCCACCTTCTTGATGAGGTGCGCGTCGCAGAAAGGGCCCTTCTTTACGGAACGTGCCATAGCGATGTCCTCTTACTTCTTGCGACGCTGCACGATCATCGATGTCGTGCGCTTGTTGCGGCGGGTCTTGAAGCCCTTGGTCTTCTGACCCCACGGGGTCACAGGCGCCTGGGCCTCGCCGGTACGACCCTCGCCACCACCGTGGGGGTGGTCGATCGGGTTCATGGCCACGCCACGCACGGTCGGGCGAATGCCGCGCCAGCGCGTTGCACCGGCCTTGCCGATCTGACGCAGGTTGTTCTCTTCGTTGCCGACTTCGCCAAGCGTGGCACGACATTCAATATGCACGCGGCGCACTTCACCCGAACGCAGACGAACCTGCGCGTAAGAGCCCTCACGCGCGAGCAGCGTGGCCGACGTGCCAGCCGAACGCGCCAGCTGAGCACCCTTGCCGGGCAGCATCTCGACACAGTGGATCACCGAACCGACCGGGATGTTGCGGATCGGCATGCAGTTGCCCGCACGGATCGGCGCTTCGGAGCCGCTCATCAGCGTCACACCAACCGCCACGCCCTTGGGAGCGATGATGTAACGACGCTCGCCGTCTGCGTAGCACAGCAACGCGATGAATGCCGTACGGTTCGGGTCATATTCCAGGCGCTCGACCTTGGCCGGGATGCCGTCCTTGTTGCGCTTGAAATCGATGATCCGGTAATGCGACTTGTGACCACCACCCATGTGCCGGGTGGTGATGTGACCGTTGTTGTTGCGGCCGGACGAGCGCTTCTGCGGCTCGAGCAGCGGCGCATACGGCGCGCCCTTGTGCAGGTCGGGGTTGACGACCTTGACCAGGCTGCGACGGCCAGGCGATGTAGGTTTGACTTTGACCAGCATTTACTTGACCTCCTGCTGGAAGTCGATCTGCTGACCGGGCTTCAAGCACACGTAGGCCTTGCGGATGTTGTTGCGACGACCGATGAAGCGACCGAAGCGCTTGGTCTTGCCGCCGATATTCAGGATGTTGACCGACTCGACCTGCACCTTGAAGAGCAGCTCGACCGCAGCCTTGACTTCCTGCTTGGTGGCGTCCTGCTGCACGTGGAATGCCACCTGCTCATGCTTCTCGGCCACCTGGGTGCTCTTCTCCGAGATCACCGGAGCGAGCAGCACCTTCATCAGGCGCTCGTTGTTGAATGCGGGCGACGTCATGCGAACATCTCCTCGAACTTGGCCACGGCCGCCTTGGTCATGAGCACCTTGTCAAAGTGCACGAGGGCCACCGGGTCGGCCTGCTTGGGCTCAACCACGGCCACATTAGGCAGGTTGCGCGAGGCCAGATACAGGTTTTCGTCGAAGCCGTCGGTCACCATCAGCACGGACTCGAGGCCCATGTTCTTGATGCGCTGCGCGAGCAGCTTGGTCTTCGGCGCCTCGAGCGTCAGCTCGTCCACCACAACAATGCGACCTTCGCGGGCGAGCTGGCTCAGGATCGAGCACATACCGGCGCGGAACATCTTCTTGTTGACCTTGTGGGCAAAGTTTTCGTCAGGCTTGTTCGGGAAGATCCGACCACCGCCACGCCACAGCGGCGACGAGGTCATACCGGCGCGCGCGCGGCCGGTACCCTTCTGGCGCCAGGGCTTCTTGGTGGAGTGCTTCACCTCGGCACGCGTGAGCTGGGCACGGTTGCCGCTGCGCGCGTTGGCCTGGAAGGCGACCACGATCTGGTGGATCAGCGGTTCGTTGAAGTCACGGGCAAAGACCATGTCGGATGCGGCAACGTTGCCGGCAGCCTGGCCTTGCGCGTCATAAAGCTTGAGTTCCATCGCTGCAGGCTCCCTTAGGCTTTGACGGCCGGCTTGACGATGATGTGGCCGTTGCGCGCACCGGGGACTGCACCCTTGACGAGCAGCAGACCACGCTCGGCGTCAACGCGAGCCACTTCGAGGTTCTGGACGGTGCACTGCACATCACCCATGTGACCCGACATCCGCTTGCCCGGGAACACGCGACCCGGGTCCTGCGCCATGCCGGTGGAACCGGGCACGTTGTGGCTGCGGGAGTTACCGTGCGTGGCGCGACCGGAGTTGAAGTTGTGACGCTTGATCGTGCCGGCAAAGCCTTTACCGATCGTGGTGCCCGTCACGTCAACCTTCTCGCCAGCCTTGAACAGGCTGTCGAGCGCGATGACCGTACCCGCCGGCATTTCTGCGGCCTTGGTGGCATCGACACGGAATTCGCGGATGAGGGAGCCGGCTTGGACGCCGGCCTTGGCGAGGTGACCGGCCAGCGCCTTGCTGACGCGGCTTGCACGACGCTCGCCGTAGGCGACCTGAACGGCGCTGTAGCCGTCGTTGTCGACCGTCTTGACCTGGGTGACGCGGTTGTTGCCCACTTCCAGCACCGTGACAGGCACAGAGGCGCCGTCGTCGGTGAAGATGCGGGTCATGCCAACCTTGCGGCCCAACAGACCGAGGGTGGTACCCATTTGTGTTCCTTTCCCGATTTCGATTGACCGGGGCTGATATGCCTGGCTCGCCACAATGGCGAGCCGGCGGGCGTAGTACTGGAATTACTCGAGACTACTCGTCCCTGCTAAGAGGGAAGCCCGCAATTATGTCACGGGCTGCTTCGTCTTGGCAAGCCTTACTGGAGCTTGATCTCTACATCGACGCCGGCAGGCAGGTCGAGCTTCATCAGGGCGTCGACGGTCTTGTCCGTCGGGTCCACGATGTCCATCAGGCGCTGGTGGGTGCGGATCTCGAGCTGGTCGCGCGAGGTCTTGTTCACGTGCGGCGAACGCAGGATGTCGAAGCGCTCGATACGCGTGGGCAGGGGCACGGGACCACGGACCACGGCGCCGGTGCGCTTGGCGGTGTCGACGATCTCGGCAGCCGACTGGTCGATCAGCTTGTAGTCGAAGGCCTTCAGGCGGATGCGGATCTTCTGGTTTTGCTGCATGGGATGCTCCAAAGAACGGTGCGGTGCGTACCGCGGAAATCAGGGTCGAGCAGGCTTTTCGCTTGTCTGGTGCGGGTTTCCAGCCACTTTGGCCTGAAGACCCGCATCAGTGCTTGATCCAGCTACCCGACCCCTGGGACGGCGCCCGCTGAGGCGCCGCAGGGTCTCGAATTACTCGATGATCTTTGCCACGACGCCGGCGCCGACGGTGCGGCCGCCTTCGCGGATGGCAAAGCGCAGACCTTCTTCCATGGCGATCGGAGCGATCAGCTTGACGGTGATCGCCACGTTGTCACCCGGCATCACCATTTCCTTGTCCTTGGGCAGCTCGATGGAGCCGGTGACGTCGGTGGTGCGGAAGTAGAACTGCGGACGGTAGTTGTTGAAGAACGGCGTGTGACGGCCGCCCTCTTCCTTGGACAGCACGTACACCTCG
>DASSQC010000474.1:0-5873 GCA_035702705.1 Burkholderiaceae bacterium
GGCCCAGGCCACCTCCATCACCTTCGACAACTACAAGCAGTTCCCCGACGCACGCATCATCCAGGTGCCCAGCGGCCTGAGCAGCCTCAGCATCGGCGGCCTGACCAACGGCAAGCCCTACGCCTTTGTGCTGCTCTCGACGCGCAGCGGCAGCCCGGCCGGCCCCGGGGCGCCGTCCGTGACGGCCACACCGCGCCTGGCAGGCATCAACTGGACCACCGGCACCCCCATCGGCACGGCCGACCTCAATGGCCTGGGCGGCGTGATCAGCGCGTTCGGTTCGCGCTACCTCGTGGCCGGCAACGGCGGCTTCCTGAGCACCAGCACCGACACCACCACCTGGACGACGATCACCACCAACACCACGGCCAATCTGAATGCGGTGACGGCCACCAGCATCCCGGCCGCCGTGGGCGATGCAGGCACGGTGGTCAGCAGCAGCGACTACACCACCTGGGCGGTCAATCAGGTGGGTGGCAGCAACCCGAATCTGCGCGGCATCGACGCCAACTTCGGCGGCACGTCCAACTTCACCGCCGTGGGTGATGGCGGCGCCATCTTCACCGCCCCAACCAGCAACCGCGCCACCTGGACGCAGCGCACCAGCGGCACCACGCAGAACCTCAACGCCGTGCGCTATTCGCTGCTGCTCAACATCTTCATCGCCGTGGGCGATGGCGGCACCATCCTGACCAGCACCGACGCCATCACCTGGACGGCACGCACCAGCAACACCACGGCCAACCTGCGCGGCATCGTGGTGCTGCCGCAGATCTTCCCGATTCCCACGGGTACCGCCCGCATTGTGGTCGTGGGCGACGGCGGCACCATCGTCACCTCCGAGGATGGCATCACCTGGACGGCACGCACCTCGACCGTGACTGCCAACCTGCGCGCTGGCGGCTATGCCTCGCAGTTTGTGGTGGCTGGCGCCAACGGCACCATCCTCAACAGCCTGGACGGTGTGACCTGGAACACCGTGAACAGCGGCTCCACGGCCGATCTGCGCGCCGTGCTGGCGGGCTTCGGCATCTACCTGGCCGTGGGTACGGGCGGCACCTACCTGACCTCGCGCTGAGCGCAGGCGGCGTCGAGCCAAAGCAATGCCCCGGCGATGCCGGGGCATTTTTCTTGTCGCGGCGCACGCGCTGCGGGGCTTCGCGATGCCGCCTCGCTACGGGGTCTGTCCTGCCCCTTCGGAGTGCACGAGGGGGATGATGGCCCGCTGGGCCTGCCAGGGCCCGGGCGGGGGCCGCAATCCCGGGCCGCCGGCGGCTCCCCTCAGGCTCAGATCACGCCTTCTATGGGCAGGCGTTCGATGGCCGCCAGCCGGGCGCGCCAGGTATCGGGCACCGGGTGCGGGCGGCGACTGGCCGTGTCGGCATAGACATAGACCAGCTCGCCGGTGATCAAGAGCTCGGCCTCGCGGAAGATGGCGAGCGCAAAGCGCATGGAGCTGGTGCCGATGCGCTCACAGCGCACGCCGATCTCGATCAGCTCATCGAAGCGCGCCGGTGCGTGGTATTCGATCGCAGCCTTGCGGGCATAGAGCTCGCGCCCCGCCTCGTGCTGCGCCAGGGGCCCGGGCAGGCCGGTGCCGCGCCAGTATTCGGTGAAGGCCACATCGAAGTAGGTCAGGTAGTGGCCGTTGAAGACCACCTTCTGCAGATCCACTTCGGCCCAGCGCACGCGCAGGGTGTGGAGGAAGGCAAAGTCGCTGCGTTGGCTCATGTTCCGGGGTCGTTGGATTGAGGTTCAGAGGGGCTTCTCGCTGGTCCGGCGGGTGTTTTCAGACACTTTGGTCTGGAAAGGCGCATCAAACCTGGATGTATCCATCCGGATCCTGCTCCCATGCGGCCTTTCAGGCAAAAACGGCTGGAAAGCCTTGCCAGACAAGCGAATCGCCTGCTCAGACGCTGCCTGCCGGCGTCGCCTCATCGGCCAGCCCGAAGGCTGCGCGCAACGCGCTGGCGGCAAGCTCATGCGCCACGCGCGCCCGGTCCACCCAGCCCCCCATGTTGAAGAAGCCGTGCACCATGTCCGGAAAGTCCACCCACTGCGCGGCCACGCCCTGGTACTGCAGCTTCTCGGCATACAGACGGCCCTCGTCACACAGGGGGTCGAAGCCGGCGGTGAGCACCCAGGCCGGCGCCACACCCGCCAGGGGCGGCGCATTCGGCGCGTCCAGCGGCGCAAAGCGCCAGTCGTTGCGGTCTGTGGAGCTGCGCAGGTAGTGGCCGAAGAACCAGTCGATGTCCTCACGATCCAGCAAGTAGCCGTGGGTGAGGCGCCGGTGGCTGGGTGTGTTCTGGTGGCCGCAGGTGCCGGGGTAGATCAGCAGCTGCAGGGCCAGGGGCAGGCCGAGATCCCGCGCATGGATGGCGGTGACCGCCGCCAGGGTGCCGCCCGCACTGTCGCCGCCCACCGCCATGCGGCCCGTATCCAGCGCGTGGCCCGCGCCGTGCACCTCCAGCCAGCGCAGTGCGGCCCAGGCGTCGTGCACGGCCGCCGGAAACGGGTGCTCCGGCGCCAGGCGGTAGTCCACGCTCAGCACCGCGCAGGGTACGTGGGCAGCCAGCCAGCGGCAGATGCGGTCGTGCGTGTTGATGGAGCCGATGGTGAAGCCGCCCCCATGAAAGAACAGCAGCACCGGCTGCGGCAGCCAGGGGTTGGGCTCGGCGCCGTAGTACAGGCGCGCCGGCACGCTGGCGCCGCCGCCAAAGGGGGCCAGGGGCAGATGCAGATCATCCACGCGCGGCAGCGGCGCAGGCGCAATGTCCACGATGGGCGCCTGCTTCTCATAGAGCTTGCGTGCCTCGGGGGCCGGCAGATCCCGGAAATGTGGCGTGCGCCGCCTGGCGGCCTGCGCGAGCAGCGCGGCCATCTGCGGGTCGAGTGCGGCCATGTTGGGGCGGGTGTGATTCACGGCTTCAAGGAACCTTGGGGTCACAGCGTGTGGCGGCGGGCTGTTCATGGCTGAAATCGGGCGGGGGCTGAAGGCTTCTCGCTTGTCCCACGGGCCTCTCCAGCCATTTTGGGCTGAAGAGCCGCGCCAGAAGCCCGTCTCGCATTCGTTTCCCGGGCCTCAGGCCTGTGCGGCGAGCCAGTGGTCGATGGCTGCGTTGATGCGTTCCGGCTGCTCGTGCACCACCCAGTGGCCGCCCTCCGGAATGCGCTCAATCGTCAGCGGGTCCACCAGCGCGTCCAGGCCATCGAGCAAGGTGGCGGGCAGCGCCATGTCCTGCTCGCCCCAGATCACGAGCGTGGGCCGCTTGACGAGCCAATCCTGCGGCTGCAGGTTCAACGCCGCCGGGCCGGGCTCGGTGGGCGTGGGCGGATGCAGGGGGCTGGCGCGGTAGTAGTTCACCCCGCCCGTCAGCGAATGGCTGCCGTTCTCCCCGGGCACGGACCACATGGCGTGGTAGCGCGCGCGCAGCGGCTCGAACCAGGGCGCCGGTGGCTGGCCCATGCCGTTGAAGAAGCCTTCCAGCGCGGCAAAGCCGTGCTTGGCCAGCCCCAGCTCGCTGCCCGGCGTGCGCAGCCAGTTCATGTAGGCGCTGGCGGCCTGCTGGGCCGGGTCGGTGGCCAGAGCGCGCATGAAGGCATAAGGGTGCGGCGAGTTGATGATGATGAGCTGCCTGACCCACTGCGGCTGCTGGATGGCGAGGTTCCAGGCCAGCGCCCCGCCCCAGTCATGCGCCACGACGACGGCGCTGTCGTAGCCCAGGTGCCTGATCAGCCCGGTCAGGTCGCCAATCAGCGTTTTGGGCCGGTAGGCGGCCACCTCGGCCGGCTTGCTGGAGAGATTGAAGCCGCGCAGGTCCGGCGCCACCGCAAACCAGCGCTGGCCGAAGTGCGCCAGCTGTGCCTCCCATTCGAACCAGGCTTCGGGAAAGCCGTGCACAAAGAGCATGAGCGGCGCCCCCGGGGTGCCGGCCGTGGCGTAGTGCAGTTTGATGCCTGGCTGCACCTCGGCGAACTGGCCCTCCTGGATCGAGGCGGCCATGGTTCAGGCCTCGGCACGCAGTTGCATGCGCAGCTTTTCGCCCAGGTCCGGGCGGTCCTTGAAGGGGTCGGTCGGGTTGCGGCCCTGGGCGACGTCTTCCAGACGGGTCTGCACCATGCCCAAGGCCTGAGGGTGGCTGTAGATGTAGAACTGGCGGGCCTCGATGGCGGCAAAGGTCTTGGCGGCCACTTCGGCGGCGGTGACCTTGCCGGAGGTCACCGCCTTTTCGCTCATGGCCTGCGCAATCATCTGGCTCTTGGTCGGGCGCGCGCCCTTGAGCTCCGCCGGCCGGTTGCGGTGGCTCTGGTGGATGCCGGTGGGCACGAAGTACGGGCACAGCACGCTGGCGCCGACCTGATCCGTCACCAGCGCCAGATCCTGATACAGGGTCTCGGACAGGCTCACCACAGCATGCTTGGTGACGTTGTAGACCCCCATGTTGGGCGCATTGAGCAGCCCGGCCATGCTGGCGGTGTTGATGATGTGGCCCTCGTAGGCCGGGTCCTGCTGCGCAGCAGCCACCATGTGCGGCACGAACAGGCGCACGCCATGGGCCACGCCCCAGAGGTTGACGTTGATCACCCACTCCCAGTCGGTCTGGGTGTGCTCCCAGATCAGGCCGCCAAAGGCTACGCCGGCGTTGTTGAAGACCAGATGCGGCACGCCAAAGCGCGCCATGGCCGCGGTGGCAAAGGCCTCCATGGCGGCGGCGCTGCCCACATCCACCTTCTGCGCGAGCACCTGTGCGCCCTGCCCCTGCAGCTCGGCCACGGCTGCAGCCAGCGCGTCGTCCTGCACATCGGCCAGCACCAGGTTCATGCCGCGGCGCGCAGCTTCGCGCGCAAACTCCAGGCCGAAACCCGAACCCGCGCCGGTGATCACGGCCGTGCGGCCGGCAAACTGCTTCATGCTGCCTCCAGAATCATTTCAATGTGGGGGATGTCGTCTTCGATGTAGGGCTCGGAGATCGTGCGAAAGCCCAGGTCCATGTAGAAGCGCTCCAGCCGCGCCTGTGCGCCGATGCGGTTCTTCTGCCCCGGCCAGGTGGCGTGGTGGCGGGCAATGCCCTCGCTCACCAGCACGCGGCCCAGGCCGGTGCCACGCACCACGGGTGAGCTGATGACCCGGCCGATCGAGGGCTCCGGGTACTTCACGCCCGGATCCACCAGGCGCAGATAGGCCAGAAGCTTGCCTTGGTCATCCTTCGCACGGCCCAGCAGATGCCAGCACTGCTGATCGACGTAGTCCGGGTCCTGGAAGATGCACTGCTGCTCGACCACGAAGACCTCGCTGCGCAGGGCCAGCAGGTCATACACGTCAAAGGGGCTGAGGTCGGCGAATCGGGCCCAGGTCCAGATCAGGGCAGGCGCGGCGGCAGGCGATGTCATGCAGTCGATGCGGGCGGGGTTGAATGAGGCGTCCGGGGTCGGCGCGGCGCAAACACGACGCGCAGGGTCTCCGGCCAGGGAAGCACCTGGGCGCCGTGCAGCAGGCCGCGCTGCACCAGCAGGGCATGCAGCGCCGGCAGGCGGTAGTGCGGCACGGCCGGGTACAGGTGATGCTCCAGGTGGTAGTTCACATGCAGCGGGAAGAACACCGCACGGGCCAGCAGACCGGACAGGCCGCGCAGTTCGTTGGTCCGTGCCGCCGTCAGCGGCGAGGACAGATCTGTCACCGCACCGAGCTCGCAGATGGCGCGCAGACGCAGGATGGGCTGCAGCACCGTCAGGAGCGGCAGGACCCAGAGCAGCAGATACAGACCCAGGCCCTGCCAGCCGAACAGCAGTCCGGCCAGTGCGGGCAGCAACACCTGCCCGCCGACCACCAGCCAGCGGTCCTGGCGCGCTGCGGCGCGCAGCGCCGGCGA
>DASSQC010000475.1:0-5676 GCA_035702705.1 Burkholderiaceae bacterium
TCCGCCAGCGGCAGGCCGACGACATTGGAATAGGAACCGTTGATGGCCGGAATGAAAGCCGCGGCCAGGCCCTGGATGGCATAGCCCCCGGCCTTGCCCATGCCTTCACCGCTGGCCAGGTAGTTGCGGATGTCCCGCGGGCTCAGACGCTTGAAAGTCACGAAGGACTCGGACACCGCCTCGTCGATCCTGGTGTGCGCTTTGCGGACGTGCACCACCGCAATGCCTGTGAGTACGCGGTGCGTCGTGCCGGACAGCGCCCTGAGCATGCGCGCGTTGTCCTTCGCATCCAGCGGCTTGTGCAGGATCGTCCGGCCCAGCGCGACCGTCGTGTCCGCCACCAGAATCGGCCGCGCAGGCAGCGCACGGCGCATCAGGCGTTCTGCAGCCGCCAGCGCCTTGGCGTGCACCACGCGCTTCACATAGGTCAGCGGCGCCTCGCCGGCGCGCTCGGCTTCCAGGCGTTCGGCGTCTTCGTCTGCGTCGGGAAGGAGCAGATCGAACTCCACGCCGATCTGGCGCAGCAGCTCTTGCCGGCGCGGGCTTTGGCTGGCGAGGTAGATCTTCATCGTGTGCGGCTACTCCCGGTGATACGGATGCCCTGCCAGTACCGACCAGGCCCGATACAGCTGCTCGGCCAGCAGGACGCGGACGAGCATGTGGGGCAGGGTGAGGGAGGACAGGCGCAGGCTGAAGTGGGCGGCGGCCTTGACGCGCTCGTCCAGGCCCTCGGTGCCACCGATCACGAAGGCCACGTGGCGGCTGTCCAGCTGCCAGCGCTCAAGTGTCTGGGCGAGAGCTTTGGTGCTGAGGTCACGGCCGCGCTCGTCGAGGATGACGAGCAGCGCGTCCTTGGGTACGGCGGCGAGGATCTTGTCGGCCTCGCGCGCCTTGGTCTGGGCGGCGCTGTCTGCCGTTTCGGGCTTGAGTTCCTTGAGCACGAACGGCCAGTCGGGCGGGAAGCGGCGCTGGTACTCGGCGAAGGCCTCGTTCACCCAGCCCGGCATCTTGTGCCCGACGGCAATCAGCGTGAGCTTCACGCGCCGCTGCTGGCCTTCTTGGCCACGGCCTTCTTGGCGGGTGCCTTGCTTGCAGCCGTTTTGGTTGCGGTCTTGGCAGGGGCCTTCTTGGCGGCCGTCCTGGTGGCTGCCGACTTCGTGGCTGCAGTCTTGGTTGCAGCCTTCTTCGCCGGGGCCTTCCTTGGCGCAGCGTCGGCGGCAGCAGCCGTCTTCTTGGCGGCGGTCTTCTTCACTGCCTTCTTGGCCGGGGCCGGGCTGTCCTCTTCATCCATCGGCTCGCTGGCCTGGGGGAAGCGGCTGCCGGCCAGGCGCGGCTTGGCGCCACTGGCCATCTTGACCTTGGTCTGACCCCAGAGCTCCTCGAGGTTGTAGTACTGGCGGATCGCGGGCTGCATGATGTGCACCACCACCTGGTTGCAGTCGACCAGCACCCATTCGCCGGTGTCTTCGCCTTCCATGCTGACGATCTCGCCACCGGCCTGCTTGACCTTCTCGCGCACGCTCATGGCCAGGGCGCGGGTCTGGCGGTTGCTGGTGCCGCTGGCAATGACGACGCGTTCAAACAGGTTGGAGTTGGCTTCGGTATTGAAGACGGCGATGTCCTGCGCCTTGACGTCTTCCAGGGCGTCGACGACGACGCGCTGCAGCTTGCGGATGTCCATTCAGTGCTTCTGTTCTTGATAGAGGTGATTGAGGGCAATGTACTGGGCCACCGTGGGCGGCACCAGACCATTGAGAGATTCGCCCGCAGCGGCCATCTTGCGCAGCTGCGTGCTCGAAAGGTCCATGGGGTGCATGTTCAGGCGCAGGTGATGCACGCGCGGGTCGCTGGCCAGGGTGCCGGCGCTGCGCTCGGTGCCCGGCCGGCCGGCCACGGCAAAGCGCACCAGGGCGGCCAGGTCTTCCCAGCGGTGCCAGGTGCGCAGATTGGCAAACTGGTCCTCACCGAGGATCAGCGTGAGCCTGGCGTCGCCGGTTTCCTTGCGCAGGGCCTCGATGGTGTCGATCATGTAGCTCGGCCCCTTGCGCTCGGTCTCCAGCGCATCGACCACGGCCCAGGGGGCCATGCCTGCGATGGCGAGTTCCACCATGACCAGCCGGTGCCGCGCCGGTGTGAGTGTGCGCAGCTTCTGCCAGGCGTGGCCGGTCGGCACCACCCGCAGCTGGTCCAGCCCGAGCTGCTCGCGCGCGGCGCTCATCAGCGCCAGATGGCCGAAGTGAGGCGGATCGAAGCTGCCGCCGAAGATGCCGATGTGCTTGCTCATGCGGACCGTGGGCTCACTCGGCAGCCTGGGGTTGCGCGGCGGTCTGGGACGCGCACTGTGCGGCATTCAGGCCCAGCCAGTCGCGCGGCTTCAGGAACACCTCGTACAGGCGCGCCTCGGGCGTGCCGGCGGCCGGCGCCCACTGGTAGCGCCAGTCGGCCGTGGGCGGCATGCTGGCCAGGATGCTCTCCGTGCGGCCGCCGCTTTGCAGGCCGAAGAGCGTGCCGCGGTCCCAGACGAGGTTGAACTCCACGTAGCGCCCGCGCCGGTAGGCCTGGAAGGCGCGCTGCGCCTCCGTGTAGGGCTCATCCCGGCGCCGCTGCACGATCGGCAGATAGGCCTCCAGGAAGGCGTCGCCTACCGCGCGGGTCATGGCAAAGCTCTGCTCTGCACCGAGTTCGGCAAAGTCGTCATAGAACACGCCGCCAATGCCGCGCGGCTCGTTGCGGTGCTTCAGGAAGAAGTATTCGTCGCACCACTGCTTGAAGCGCGGGTACTTGTCCGCACCAAAGGGGGCCAGGGCATCGTGGCAGACGCGGTGGAAGTGCACCGCGTCTTCTTCAACGCCGTAGTAGGGCGTGAGGTCCATGCCGCCACCGAACCAGCTGACGTCCTGCTGGCCGGCTTCCACCGCCTGGGCCGTGAAGCTGCGCACGTTCAGGTGCACGGTGGGCACGTTGGGGTTGCGGGGGTGCAGCACGAGCGACACGCCGGTCGCCTCGAAAGGGCGCCCCGCCAGCTCCGGGCGGTGCTGCGTGGCCGAGGGCGGCAACTGCTTGCCGCGCACATCGGAGAACAGTACGCCCGCGCGCTCGAACACCTTGCCGCCTTCCAGCACGCGCGAGATGCCGCCGCCCTGCAGGCGCTCCTCGGGTCCGCGGGTCCAGGCGTCCACGATGAAGGGGGTGCCGTCTTCGGCCTCAAGCCCGGCGACGATGCGCTGCTGCAGGTCCTTGAGGTAGGTGCGGATGGTGTCTGAGAAGCTCATCGGGGCCCGGTTCAGGAAAGCTGGATCAAGGATGGGTGCGGCTCTTCAGCCCAAAATGGCTGGAAAGCCGCATGGATACAGCGAGAAGGCATGCGGCTCGCTGCCTGGGTGCCCAGCGTAAGCCAAGCCCTGGGGGGCCGTCACGCAAGGCCGACTGCAATTTGCACAGACCTTGCGCCTGATCAGCGTGAGCGGTTGCGGCCGATGGCGCGGTAGCCGATGTCGCGGCGGTACTGCATGTCGCGAAACTTGATCTCGTCGACCACGTCGTAGGCGGCGGCCTGCGCCATGCGCGGCGAATCGCCCAGACCCACGCAGGCCAGCACGCGGCCGCCGGCGGTGACAAGGTGTCCATCGTCCGACAGCCTGGTGCCGGCGTGAAAGACGATGCTCGCATCCGTGGGCTCCGGGATGCCGAAGATCGGGTCGCCGTTGCGCGGGCTGTCGGGGTAGCCATGGGCGGCCAGCACGACGGTCAGTGCCGTGCGGCGGTCCCAGTCGATCTCGGCGCGGTCCAGCTCGCCGTCCACCGCCATCTCGCAGAGCTGCGCAAAGTCGCTCTTCACCCGCGCCATGATGACCTGGGTCTCCGGGTCGCCCATGCGCGCGTTGAACTCGACCACGCGAGCCTCGCCGGCCTCGTCGATCATCAGGCCGACGAACAGGAAACCCTTGAAGGGCCGGCCTTCGGCGGCCATGCCCTCGATCGTGGGCTTGACCACCTTGTTCATGATCTGGCGATGCACGTCCGGCGTGACCACAGGCGCGGGGGAGTAGGCCCCCATGCCGCCGGTGTTGGGGCCGGCGTCGCCGTCCAGCAGACGCTTGTGGTCCTGCGCCGAAGCCAGCGGCAGGATGTGCTTGCCGTCGCTCATGACGAAGAAGCTCGCTTCCTCGCCCTGCATGAATTCCTCGATGACCACCTTGGCGCCGCTGGCACCGAACTTGGCATCGACCATCATCATGTCGATGGCGGCGTGGGCCTCATCGAGCGTCATGGCCACCACCACGCCCTTGCCGGCGGCCAGACCATCGGCCTTGATCACGATGGGCGCGCCTTGCGCATTCACATAGGCGTGCGCTGCGGCGGCGGTATCAAAGGTCTGATAGCGCGCCGTGGGAATCTGATGCCGCGCCATGAAGGCCTTGGCGAAGTCCTTGCTCCACTCCAGCTCCGCGGCTTCCCTGGTGGGGCCGAGAATCTTCAGACCACGCGCCTCGAACACATTGACGATGCCCGCAGCCAGCGCGGCGTCCGGCCCCACCACCGTGTAGGCGATGCCCTCGACGTGGGCCCATTCGGCCAGGGCCTCGAAATCCGTGATCGGCAGATTCTTCAGACCACGGGTGGTGGCCGTGCCGGCATTGCCCGGCGCCACATAGACCATCTGCACACGGGGGCTTTGCGCCAGGCGCCAGGCCAGCGCATGTTCGCGGCCACCCGAGCCCACCACGAGGAGCTTCATTGCATCACCGCCGAGGTGTAGACCTCCTGCACATCATCGAGGTCTTCAAGCGCATCGAGCAGCTTCTGCATCTTGACGGCGTCCTCGCCGGAGAGCGGGGTTTCATTCAGCGGCTTCATGATCACCTCGGCCAGTTCAGGCTTCAGGCCCTTTGCTTCCAGCGCGTTCTTCACGGCCTCGAAGTCGCCCGGCGCGGTGATGACCTCGATCGCACCGTCATCATCCGTCACCACGTCCTCGGCGCCGGCTTCGATGGCGACTTCCATCACCTGGTCTTCGCTGGTGCCGGGGGCGAACACGAGCTGGCCGCAGTGCTTGAACTGGAAGGCCACGGAACCGTCGGTGCCCAGATTGCCGCCGTGCTTGGAGAAGGCATGACGCACTTCGGCCACCGTGCGGACCTTGTTGTCGGTCATGGTGTCCACGATCACGGCCGCGCCGCCGATGCCGTAGCCCTCGTAGCGGATCTCGACGTAGTCGACGCCTTCCAGGTTGCCGGTGGCCTTGTCGATGTTCTTCTTGAGCGTGTCGGCCGGCAGGTTGACCGCCTTGGCCTTTTCGATGGCCAGGCGCAGGCGCGGGTTCATGACCGGATCGCCGCCGCCGGCACGCGCCGCGACGATCACCTCACGGATGATGCGCGTCCAGACGCGGCCGCGCTTTTCGTCCTGGCGCCCCTTGCGGTGCTGGATGTTTGCCCATTTACTGTGACCGGCCATAGTGTGCTCGTGCTCGTGTGCGGGTGTGTTGCCCGGGCGGCCGCGCGCGATTGGCCACGCAACGCCCGGAAACGGTCGAAAGCGAAGATTTTACGAAGCTTGAGAGGACGAACCGGTCGGCACCCGGTTGATCAGCTGGTAGACGGTCTTCAGCCGCAGCTCGCAGTCGTTGATTTCAAGCAGGCTTTGCTTGATCGACGGCGGCAGTTGCAGGATTTC
>DASSQC010000476.1:0-2930 GCA_035702705.1 Burkholderiaceae bacterium
ATCACCGAGCGGCGCATCGAGGCAAAGGCAGTGACCCTGCCGAGCAGCTGCAGGATGGTTCGGCCCTAGAACCGCCGCACGGACAGGTGCGCTCGGTCCGTTCGGAAAATCCCATATAATCAAAAACTTGCCTGAACAAAAATATTCGGGCAAGCACACGAACCACGGCGGAAGCCCTCACTTCCGACCGCCTGTATGAAAGGATGAGGATCATGTCCGTAGCAGACATCAACAAGGCAGAAGTCATTGCCAAGTTCCAACGCGCACCCAAGGACACGGGCAGCCCCGAAGTCCAGATCGCCCTGCTGACCACGCGCATCAACGAACTGACCGGCCACTTCAAGGCCCACATGAAGGACCACCACTCCCGCCGCGGTCTGCTCAAGATGGTGAGCCGCCGCCGCCGCCTGCTTGACTACCTCAAGCGCAAGGATGTGGATGCGTACAAGAAGACGATCGACACCCTCGGCCTGCGCAAGTAATTGAGCGCGGTCTGAGACCCAAAAAAAGCCTGCGACTGACCCGCCGCAGGCTTTTTGTATTTGTGGGTCTGTTTTGCGGTGAACGGCGCACCTGAAACCCGCCGGCCAAAGGAGAGATAGCGATGTTCAACAAAGTCACCAAGACCTTCCAGTACGGTCAGCACACCGTCACCATGGAAACGGGCGAAATGGCCCGCCAGTCCAGCGGCGCCGTGCTGCTGAACATGGACGACACGGTGGTGCTCGCCACTGTGGTGGCCCGCAAGGACGCCAAGCCCGGCCAGGACTTCTTCCCCCTGACCGTGGACTACGTGGAGAAGGTGTATGCCGCAGGCCGCATTCCTGGTGGCTTCTTCAAGCGCGAAGGTCGCCCGAGCGAAAAGGAAGTGCTGACCAGCCGCCTGATCGACCGCCCGATCCGCCCCCTGTTCCCGGACGGCTTCCTGAATGAAGTGCAGATCGTGATCCATGTGGTCTCGGTCAACCCCGAGGTGGACCCGGACATCCCCGCGATGATCGCGTCCTCGGCTGCCCTGGCGATCTCCGGCGTACCCTTTGCCGGCCCGATCGGTGCCGCCCGCGTGGGCTATGCCGACGGCGCCTACATCCTGAACCCGACCGCCACCCAGCTGAAGTCCAGCCAGCTGGATCTGGTCGTGGCCGGTACCGAACAGGCCGTGCTGATGGTGGAATCCGAAGCCCACCAGCTGAGCGAAGAAGTGATGCTCGGCGCCGTGGTCTACGGCCACGAGCAGATGCAGGCCGCCATCAACGCCATTCACGACCTGGTGCGTGACGGCGGCAAGCCGGCCTGGGACTGGAAGGCGCCCGAGAAGGATCTGCACCTGATGGCCGCCGTGGCCACCTCGGCCGCACCGCTGATCACCGACGCGTACCAGACCCGCGACAAGCAGGAGCGCACCAACAAGATCAAGGCCGCCTACAAGGCCGTGGTCGAGCAGGTCGCTGCCAAGTACGCCGCCGAAGGCAAGCCGGCGCCCGACGCCTCCGTGGTCTCGGGCATCGTGTTCGAGCTCGAAGCCAAGCATGTGCGCAGCCAGATCCTGCACGGCGAACCGCGCATCGACGGCCGTGACACCCGCACCGTGCGCCCGATCAGCATCCGCACCGGCGTGCTGCCGCGCGCCCACGGCTCGGCCCTGTTCACCCGCGGCGAGACGCAGGCCCTGGTGGTCGCCACCCTGGGCACCAAGCAGGACGAGCAGATCATCGACGCGCTGCAAGGCGAGTACCGCGACCGCTTCATGTTCCACTACAACATGCCCCCGTTTGCCACCGGCGAAACGGGCCGCGTGGGCGCCCCCAAGCGCCGCGAAGTGGGTCACGGCCGCCTGGCCAAGCGCGCCTTGGTGCCGCTGCTGCCCAGCGAAGAGGAATTCAGCTACTCGATCCGCGCCGTGTCGGAAATCCTGGAGTCGAACGGCTCCTCGTCGATGGCTTCGGTGTGCGGCGGTTGCCTCGCGCTGATGGACGCCGGCGTGCCGATGAAGGCGCACGTGGCCGGCATCGCCATGGGCCTGATCAAGGAAGGCAGCAAGTTCGCCGTCCTGACCGACATCCTGGGTGACGAAGATCACCTGGGCGACATGGACTTCAAGGTGGCCGGCACCTCCGCCGGCGTGACCGCCCTGCAGATGGACATCAAGATCCAGGGCATCACCAAGGAAATCATGCAGGTGGCGCTGGCCCAGGCCAAGGAAGCCCGCATGCACATCCTGGGCAAGATGAACGAGGCCCTGGGCGGCAGCCGTACCGAGCTGTCGGACTTCGCGCCGCGCCTGATCACCCTGAAGATCAACCCCGAGAAGATCCGTGACGTGATCGGCAAGGGCGGCGCCGTGATCCGCGCGCTGACCGAAGAGACCGGCACGCAGATCGACATCCAGGACGACGGCACCGTCACCATCGCCAGCGTCGACGCCGCCAAGGGCCAGGAAGCCAAGCGCCGCATCGAGGACATCACCGCCGAGGTCGAGGTCGGCTCGGTCTACGAAGGCACGGTGCTCAAGCTGCTGGACTTCGGCGCCATCGTCTCGGTGCTGCCCGGCAAGGATGGTCTGCTGCACATCAGCCAGATCAGCCACGAGCGCATCAAGGCCGTGACCGACGTGCTCAAGGAAGGCGACAAGGTTCGCGTCAAGGTCATCGAGGCCGACGACAAGGGCCGCCTGCGCCTGTCCATGAAGGCCCTGCTCGAAGGGGGCGCGCCGGCACCGGCCGCTGCGGCTCAGCAGCAACAGCAACAGCAGTAAATGGGCCATGCAGTCCGGCCGCGCCGGGCTGCAGCGTTCACAGGGCCAGCCGCGCAGGCGGCTGATCCCGGCAGATCCCCGCGGGGCGCAGCGTTAAGCTTCGCCCCGCTTTTCTTTGGGCCAGCGCATCGGGCTCGAGAGGGCTGATCGCTTGTTCCATGCGGTTCTTCGGGCA
>DASSQC010000477.1:0-3821 GCA_035702705.1 Burkholderiaceae bacterium
TCAGCCAGCCGCAGGGCAGGCCGTTGATCTTGTCGGCGGCCACATCCGCGCCGGTGTAGACCGCGATCACGCCCGGGGCAGCGGCCGCGGCCTGCGTGTCGATCGACTTGATGCTGGCGTGGGCGTGCGGCGAGCGCACGAAGAATGCATAGCTCTGGCGCGCCAGGACGATGTCGTCGGTGTACTGACCGGTGCCGGTCAGAAAGCGGGCATCTTCCTTGCGCAATGCACGCGCGCCGATGCCGTTGGCGATGGTGGATTCGGAGGCTCCCATGGCTGGTGTCCTTTCCTTCAGGCACGCATGCCGGCAGCACCCTGCTGCACAGCCTTGACGATGTTGTGATAGCCCGTGCAGCGGCAGATGTTGCCCTCGAGCATGTGGCGGATCTCGCCCTCGCTGGCATTGGGCTGCTTGTTGCACAGGTCCACGGCGCTCATGACCATGCCCGGGGTGCAGAAGCCGCACTGCAGACCGTGGCACTGGCGGAAAGCTTCCTGCATCGGGTGCAGGGTGCCGTCCGGCTTTGCCAGGCCCTCGATGGTGGTGACCGTGGCGCCATCGAACTGCACAGCCAGCGCGGTGCAGGCCTTCACGGCCTGGCCGTTGACCAGCACGGTGCATGCGCCGCACTGGCCGGTATCGCAACCCACGTGGGTGCCGGTGAGGGCGAGGTGCTCGCGGATGAACTGCACCAGCAGCATGCGCGGATCGATCTGCGCGGCCGCAGCCTTGCCGTTCACCGTGATGTTGACGGACACGGACATGTCTTCCTCCTCGTTGTGGCGGGCTGCCGCCTTGCGCGTGCAGCCTTCAGGGTCTTGCCGGGATAGGCGAGGTCTCGCCGCAGAGGCGAGGCCGACAACTTTGTTCTTGGAGACGAATCAACAACAGCCGGCCGATTGAACACACCGACCCGCGCCTTGACAAGGCGTGGTGCAGCAAAGCACCTGCGCGGGTGCGCCCTGCGGCCTGCGACCGGACAGCGCAGGGCGGCTCAATACAATCCGCGGCTTCGTATGTGACCTGTCCATGACGCTTCCCGGCCCGCCCTCCCGCCTTCGATTGACCGGCATCACCAAGCGCTACGGCAGCCTGGCGGCCAACGACGGCATCGACCTCACGGTGGCCCCCGGCGAGATCCACGCCGTGCTGGGCGAGAACGGTGCAGGCAAGTCCACGCTGATGAAGATCATCTATGGCGCCGTGCAGCCGGACGCCGGGCAGATGGACATCGACGGGCAGCCGCTGGGCGCGCATGACCCCCGCGCGGCTCGGGCCAAGGGCGTGGCCATGGTGTTCCAGCACTTTTCGCTGTTCGACACGCTCACGGTGGCCGAGAACGTCTGGCTGGGCCTGGACGGGCAAGAGGACCTTGCCACCGTCAGCGGCCGCGTGGCCGAGGTGGGCGAGCGCTACGGCCTGCCTCTGGACCCGGCGCGTGCCGTCCACACCCTGTCGGTGGGCGAGCGCCAGCGCGTGGAGATCATCCGCGCACTGCTCACGAATCCGCGCCTGCTGATCCTGGACGAACCGACCTCCGTGCTC
Source organism: Burkholderiaceae bacterium (assembly GCA_035702705.1). Lineage (GTDB taxonomy): Bacteria > Pseudomonadota > Gammaproteobacteria > Burkholderiales > Burkholderiaceae_C > Piscinibacterium. The sequence goes on from DASSQC010000477.1 coordinate 1,547, forward strand.
ACGCCGCAGGCGGTGGAGCGCCTGTTTGTCACTCTGCGCCAACTGGCCGCCGAGGGCTGCAGCATTCTCTACATCAGTCACAAGCTGCATGAGATCCAGGCCTTGTGCGACACCTGCACCATCCTGCGCGGCGGCCGGGTCACGGGTCGCGTGGATCCCCGCAAAGAGACCACGGCGAGCCTGTCACGCCTGATGATCGGCGCCGAGCCGCCGGTGCTGGAGCACCACGACCGCACGCCCGGTGAGGTGGCGCTGGCGGTGCGGGGCTTGAGCCTGGCTGCCAGCGGGCCGTTTGGGGTGGCGCTCCATGACCTGAACATTGACGTTCGGGCGGGCGAGATCGTCGGCATTGCGGGTGTATCGGGCAACGGCCAGGCCGAGCTGCTCGCGGCCTTGTCCGGCGAGCAGGCGCTGCCCCGCGCTGCGGATGCCGGCGTCATTGCCGTGAAGGGGCAGGGCGTGGCCCACCTCGGGCCGCAGCGGCGCCGCGCGGCCGGTCTGGCCTTCGTGCCGGAAGAGCGCCTGGGGCGCGGCGCGGTGCCCACGCTCGCACTGAGCGACAACCTGCTGCTCACCCGTGCCACGCCGCAGACCCTGCGCGCCGGCTGGGTGCGCTGGGGTGCCGTGCGGCGGCTGGCGGACGACGTCATCCAGCGCTTCGGCGTCAAGGCCGCAGGCAGCGGCGCCGCGGCGCGCAGCCTGTCCGGCGGCAACCTGCAGAAGTTCATCATGGGCCGCGAGATCAGCAGCCAGCCCGCCGTGCTCGTGGTGGCACAGCCCACCTGGGGGGTGGATGTGGGCGCTGCGGCACAGATCCACCGCGAGCTGCTTGCCCTGCGCGACGCCGGCTGTGCCGTGCTGGTGGTCAGCGAGGAGCTGGACGAGCTGTTTGCCCTGACCGACCGCCTGCATGTGATGGCCGGCGGCCGGCTCTCGCCGAGCATCGCCACGCGTGAGGCGAGCACCGAGCAGATCGGCCAGTGGATGAGCGGGCTGTGGCCGGAGCATGCGTCGGCGGTGAAGGAGGGCGTGGATGCTGCGGCTTGAAGCGCGTGCCGTGCCCTCGCGCGGCTGGGCCTGGGCCTCGCCCGTGGTGGCCGTGCTGCTCACGGCGCTCATTGGGGCCTTGCTGTTCTCCGCTCTGGGCAAGGACCCGCTGCAGAGTCTGGCGACCTTCTTCTGGGAGCCGATCAAGAGCCGCTACGCGCTCACGGAGCTGGCCGTGAAGGCCACGCCGCTGATCCTGTGCGCACTCGGCCTGGCGCTGTGCTTCCGGGCGAATGTCTGGAACATCGGCGCAGAAGGGCAGTTTCTGGCCGGGGCCATGGGCGGCGGCTGGCTGGCGATTCAGCTCGGGCCGCAGGCCGGGCAGGGCTGGCTGGCACTGGTGCTGCTGGCGGGCATTGCCGGCGGCATGGCCTGGGCGGCCATCACGGCGCTGCTGCGGGACCGCTTCAACGCCAACGAGATCCTGGTGAGCCTGATGCTCGTATACGTGGCGCAGCAGTTGCTCAATTACCTCGTGTTCGGGCCCTGGAAGGACCCCATGGCCTTCAACTTCCCGCAGACCAAGATGTTCGAGCCCGCGGCGAGCCTGCCGCTGCTGCTGGAGGGCTCGCGCCTGCACCTGGGTTTTGCGCTGGCGCTGCTGCTGGTGCCGGTGGTGTGGCTCTTCATGCAGCGCAGTTATGCCGGCTTCCAGATGCAGGTGGGCGGGCTGGCACCGCTGGCTGCGCGCTACGCCGGGTTTTCGTCACGCGCCGCGCTGTGGACGGCGCTGCTCATCAGCGGCGGGTTTGCCGGTCTGGCGGGCGTGGTGGAGGCCACCGGGCCGCTCAAGCAGCTCACGCCGCATGTGTCGGTGGGCTACGGCTTTGCGGCCATCATCGTGGCCTTTGTGGGCCGGCTGCATCCGGTGGGCGTGGTGCTGGCGGCGCTGCTGATGAGCATGTTCTACATCGGCGGTGAGCTGGCGCAGAGCCGCCTGGGTCTGCCCGCGGCACTGACCGGCATCTTCCAGGGCCTGCTGCTGATCTGCCTGCTGGCTTGCGACACGCTCATCCACAGCCGGCTGCGCTGGATCGGGATCGGTGGGTTCTCAGCGCGTGCTATGGGCGGCCAAAAATGATTGTTTATCAATACATCAAAAGCCAGTTTCTGCTTGTTGGTAGCCGATCTTCAGAGTATTTGCTGAATTCAGAAACGTGGCCGAATTTGATGTCTGGGTGTGCAGGGTGGATGCGCTGATGGATACGCTTGCTGCGCTGATCGCCGT
>DASSQC010000478.1:0-4199 GCA_035702705.1 Burkholderiaceae bacterium
TCGAGGCGCATGCCGACCTGCTCGACGAGGACGCGCGCCGCCGGCTGCACAGCAATCCCCTGCGGATTCTGGATACCAAGAACCCGGCCATGCAGGCCATGGTCGAGGCTGCGCCCAAGCTGCTGGACGTGCTGGGCGAGGCGTCGCTGGCGCACTTTGAAGGCCTCAAGCGGCTGCTGACCGATGCGGGACTGAGTTTCCGGATCAATCCGCGTCTGGTGCGCGGACTGGACTACTACAACCGCACCGTGTTCGAGTGGGTGACGCCGATCGAAGGCCGCCTGCTCACCATCACGGGCGGTGGCCGCTATGACGGCCTGTTCGAGCAGCTTGGCGGCAAGTCCACGCCGGGCGTCGGCTTCGGTATGGGCATCGAGCGCGTCATGCTCAAGCTCGCCGAGGTGGCTGCGGCCATGCCGGTACACACCCCCGACGCCTACGTGGTGCATGTCGACGCCCAGAGCTTTGCCAGTGAAGTGGCCGAGCGTCTGCGCGATGCCGGCAAGTCGGTTGTCGCCCACGCGGGTGGCGGCAGCTTCAAGAGTCAGATGAAGAAGGCCGATGCCTCGGGCGCCCGCTGGGCACTGATCATCGGCGAAACCGAGCGGGATGCCCGTTCGGTCAGCCTCAAACCCCTGCGCCAAGAAGGCGAGCAGCGCCTGGTCTCCATTGACCAGCTGGCTGCCGCGCTCTGAGCGCGCAACCCATCTCCACCGCAACTCGGACAAGTCATGGCTGCATACGATCTCGAAGAACAGGAACAGATTGCGCAACTCAAGGCGCTCTGGGCAAAGTACGGCAATGCCGTGACCTGGCTGCTCACCATCGTTCTGGCTGCCGTGGCCGCCTACATGGGATGGCAGTACTGGCAGCGCAAGCAGGCGGCCGAAGCCGGCGTGGTGTACGAGGCCCTCGAGAAGGCCATCAAGGACAAGAACATCGCAGCAGGCAAGGATGCCGCCGGCAAGCTGGTGTCCGACTATGGCAAGACTGTCTACGGCCAGATGGCCGCGCTTCAGGCAGCCCGCATGTTTGTCGAGAGCAAGGACCTGAACTCCGCCAAGGCGCAGCTGCAGTGGGTCATCGACAAGGGCCGCGACGAGTCCTACAAGACGGTGGCTCGTGTGCGCCTGGCCGGCATTCTGCTGGATGAGAAGCAGTATGACGCTGCGCTGGCACTGCTGGCCCCGCCGAAGATCGACAAGCTCGCCCCGCTGGTCAGCGACCGCCGCGGCGACGTGTTGTCGGCCCAGGGCAAGCTGGAAGAGGCTCGCGCTGCCTATCTGGAGGCCTGGAAAAAGCTTGAGGAGCGCGATCCGCTGCGCGGCCTGATCCAGCAAAAGCTTGAAGGCGTGGGCGGAGAAGTACCCGCACCCAAGGCGGCCTGATCCTCAGCAGACGCCCCCGAATCGGACCCCGCTCATGATCATGATTTCCTCGCGCAGCACGTTCGCCGCCGTCCTGGGCGCCGGCATGCTTGCGCTGGCCGGCTGCGGCTCGCTCAACCCCTTCGCAGACGAGCCCAAGTTCAAGCCCGCCCAACTGGCTGGCGTCGCCTCGACGATGGCGCTGAACCCGGCGTGGCAGCTCGGCGCCGATGACAATCCCGCCGGAGCGTTGACCATCGTCGGAACGTCAGGCGGCCCGCGCGTGTTTGCGGCGCAGGGCCGCAAGGTGCGGGTGATCGACCCGGCCACCGGCAACGTGGTACAGACCCTGACCGCCGATTCCGTGCTGACCACCGGTGCAGCAAGCGACGGCAGCCTCGTGACCGCCGCAACGCGCGAGGGTGACGTGATCGTCTGGGAGCTCGCCAGCGGCAAGCAGCTCTGGAAGAGCAGCCTGAACGCCGAGATCATCTCCACACCTGCAGTCGCCGACGGCATCGTCGCCACGCTGACCACGGACGGCCGGCTGGTCGGCTTCGATGCCGCCGACGGTCGCCGCCGCTGGGTCGTGCAGCGGGCGGCGCCATCGCTGACCCTGCGCGTACCCAGCCCGGTGATCGGCGTGCGTGGCGGGTTTCTGGTCGGTCTGCCGGCGGGGCGCGTCATGGCGCTGGGCAGCCGGGACGGCCAGGTTCGCTGGGAGTCGACGTTTGCACCGCCCAAGGGTTCCAACGAGGTCGAACGCATCAGCGACATCATGCCGGCGGTCGGTGGCCTGTCCGGCGAGTTCTGCGTAGCTAGCTACCAGGGCAAGGTGGGCTGCATCAATGTGCGAGACGGCCGCACGAGCTGGCAACGCGATTTCTCCTCCAACGTGGGGCTGGCTGCAGGCAACGGCGCGATCTTTGCCACCGACGACAAATCGCATGTGTCGGCCTTCAGCGCGGCTGGAGTCAGCCTTTGGAAGAACGAAGCGCTCTCCTATCGCCAACTCACTGCGCCGGCGGTCATGCCGGGCGCCGTGGCTGTGGGTGACTTCGAGGGCTACGTGCATCTTCTGTCCACGGACAAGGGCGAGCTCATCGGCCGCACGCAGGCGGGCGGTCGCGCGCTGTCGGGGGCGCCGCTTGCACTTGAAGTCGGCGGTCAGCGCGTGCTCGTGGTCCAGGACAGGTCGGGCGCGCTCTACGCGTTTCAGGTCAAGTAAGCCGAGCGAAAGCGCATCATGAAGCCCATCGTCGCGATTGTTGGCAGGCCGAACGTCGGCAAGTCGACACTGTTCAACCGTCTGACCCGGTCGCGTGATGCCATCGTTGCTGACTTCGCAGGGCTGACCCGGGACCGGCATTACGGCAATGCCAAGTTCGAGGACCGGGAGTTCATCTGCATCGACACCGGCGGCTTCGAGCCGGTCGTCAAGGAGGGCATCCTCCGTGAGATGGCCAAGCAGACCCTGCAGGCGATCGACGAGGCCGATGTGGTGATCTTCCTCACGGATGGCCGAAGCGGGCTGACGGGTCACGACTTCGACATCGCCGAGACCCTCCGCAAGCGGGGCCGCCCTGTGGTTCTGGCGGTCAACAAGACCGAAGGCATGGCGCTGACCGGCGTCACTTCGGTGTTCTACGAACTCGGACTGGGCGAGCCGCATGCCTTGTCGAGTGCCCACGGCGACGGCGTACGCGGCGTGCTCGAGCAGGTGTTCGCCCACCTGCCTGCGCCCGAGTCCGAGGAGTCCGTCGAGGGTGAGGGCGACGATGCGGAGCGGGCGCCCAGAGTGCCCCGGATCGCGATTGTCGGACGCCCCAATGTGGGCAAGTCGACACTGATCAACTCCCTGGTGGGGGAAGAACGGGTCATTGCTTTCGATGCACCAGGTACGACCCGAGATGCCATCGAAGTGCCCTTTACGCGCGGTGGAAAACCCTATGTGCTGATCGATACCGCGGGCTTGCGCCGCAAGGGCAAGGTGTTCCAAGCCATCGAGAAGTTCTCGGTCGTCAAGACCCTGCAGGCGATCGACAGCTGCAATGTGGCGATCCTCATGATCGATGCGCGTGAGTCGATCACCGATCAGGATGCGCACATTGCCGGCTATGTGCTCGAGACGGGCAGGGCGATCGTGATCGCTCTCAACAAGTGGGACGACATGGACGATCAGGCGCGCGAACTGGCACGTGCCGAGTTGCGTCGCAAGTTCGCTTTCCTGCACTTTGCCAACGTACACAACGTCTCCGCGCTGAAGTCGCACGGTCTCGGTGCGCTGATGCAATCTGTGGATACCGCCTTTGCCGCGGCCTTTGCCAAGCTCTCCACGCCCAAGCTGACGCGCGCCCTGCAGGCCGCAGTCGAACAGCAGCAGCCGGCACGCAAGGGGCTGCATCGCCCCAAGCTGCGTTACGCACACCAGGGAGGGCAGAACCCGCCCCTGATCGTGATCCACGGCAATGCACTGGACGGTGTGTCTGCCGCCTATCGGCGCTATCTAGAAGGCCGGTTCCGGGAAACTTTCAAGCTGCCCGGCACTCCATTGCGTATCGAGTTTCGTTCCAGCAGCAATCCCTTTACGGATTGAGCACCGGTCCGGCATGCGATGCCGGTTGCGGAATTGACGCGCTGGCACGAATCTCGCGAGAATCAGCCGTCGGCCCAAGAGCCGGCCCCATAGGCAACTAACCACACTCACAAAGCCAGGAGTAAGGCATGAACAAAGGGCAAGCGCTACAAGACCCGTTCCTCAATCAGCTTCGCAAGGAGCACGTTCCGGTCTCCATCTATTTGGTCAACGGCATCAAGCTCCAGGGGCAGATC
>DASSQC010000479.1:0-2582 GCA_035702705.1 Burkholderiaceae bacterium
TGGGAGCAAGGCGAAGCCGCGGAGTCGGCTTTCGCGGCGTGGTGCGAGGGCCGCACGGGTTATCCGCTCGTGGATGCCGCGATGGCCCAGATCAACCGCAGCGGCTACATGCACAACCGCCTGCGCATGGTGGTGGCGAGCTTCCTGACCAAGGATTTGGGCATCGACTGGCGCTGGGGCGAGCGCTACTTCGCCGAGAAGCTCAATGACTTCGACCTCGCCGCCAACAACGGCGGCTGGCAATGGGCGGCCAGCACCGGCTGCGACGCCCAGCCCTATTTCCGCATCTTCAACCCCTTCAGCCAGAGCGAGAAGTTCGATGCGCAGGGCAAGTTCATCCGCAAGTATCTGCCCCAGCTGGCCAAGCTGCCCGACAGAAACATCCACGCGCCGCATCTGATGGAGCCCATGCTGCTGCGCGCCGCGGGCCTGAATCTGGGTGTCGATTACCCCCGGCCGATCGTCGACCATGACGTGGCGCGCAAGAAGACCCTGGCGCGCTTTGCCGTGGTCAAGGCCGATGCGGGCCCGGATCCTGCGTAAGGCGGGTCTTTCGGCCGCTGCTCGGGCCTTCGGCGGCCGATCTGCGCCCCACAATGAATCGCAGCCCCCTGCCCGCCCGCCATGCGCCTTGTCCTGTCGTTTCTGCCCGGATGCATCCTGATGGTGCTCGTCTCGCTGACGGAGCGCTGCGCGGTGCATGCAGAATTTGTGCATCCGCGACGGTTCGGGCGGGTGCTTGCGGAGTGGCACGCCGCACTGTCATTCGGCGAAGCGCATCGCTTCGACGATGACCTTGCGGAGCTGATTGCCTGGACGGGCAACGTCTAGAGGCCGGATCTTCCCGGGCCCAAAGCACAACGGGGCGCATGGCGCCCCGTTGTGCTGGTTTGCCGAAGTCGCTCAGGCCGGCTGGGGTGCCCGGCTGCCCAGGAAGCTGCGGATGTGACCCAGCAACTCGTTGTCCTGGTAGGGCTTGCCGAGGAACACGTTCACGCCCAGCTCCATCGCGAAGTTGCGGTGCTTGTCCGCCGTGCGCGAGGTGATCATGATGATCGGCAGTTCGGTGTAGCGGGCGTCACCGCGGATGTTGCGCGTGAGGTCGAAGCCGTCCATGCGCGGCATCTCGATGTCCACGAGCATCACGTCCGGCGTCACGTCCTGCAGCTGCCGCAGCGCATCCACACCGTCCTTGGCGAGCACCACCTGGAAGCCTTCGCGCGTGAGCAGGCGCTGCGTCACGCGGCGCACGGTGAGCGAATCATCCACCACCATGACCACTGGCAGGGTCCGCAGACCCTGTGAGGGCTCGGACGCCGCCTTGCGACCATCCACGATCTCGGCCACGGCACCGCCGACCACGGCGTCCTGCGGCGCCGCGGGATGCGGTGCAGTGGCAGCGTGGCCGAAGCGCTGGGCCATCGGCAGCGGGTTGATGATCAGCACGACCTCACCCGAACCGAGCACCGTGGCGCCGGAAATGCCGATCACGCGGGCGAGCTGCGGGCCGATGTTCTTGACCACGACTTCGCGCGTGCCGATCACTTCGTCCACGTGGATGGCGGTACGTTCGTCACCCTGTGCCAGCACCACCACGGGCGAGTAGCGCTGCGCGGCCGGCGTGGCGTCTTCAAGCGCCATGAGCTGGGCGAGGTAGTGCATCGCCACCGGCTTGCCGCGCGAGATCACCTGGCCTTCGTTGTAGGCTGCGGCAAGCGCAGCGGCCTTGAGCTGCTGCACCTCGGAGACCAGCACTGCAGGCAGGGCCACGGTGTGTGAACCCACCCGGACCAGAACAACCTGCGTCACCGCAAGCGTCAGGGGCAGGAAGATCGTGAACTGCGTGCCCTTGCCGAGCTCGGTGCTTACCGAGATGCGACCACCGAGCGAGGCTGTCTCTGCACGGACCACATCCATGCCCACGCCGCGGCCGGCCAGTTCGGTCAGTTCCGTGGCGGTGGAGAAGCCGGGCTGGAAGATCAGCTCGGTCAGTTCGGTGTCGCTCACGTTGGCGTCGGCAGCGAGCAATCCGCGCTCCACGCCGCGCTCGCGAATGCGCGGCAGATTCAACCCGGCACCGTCGTCGCTGAAGGTGATGCGGATTTCGTTGCCTTCCTGACGAACGTCCACCTGGATGTTGCCCTGATCGGACTTGCCGCTGGCGATGCGGCGCTCGGCAGACTCGACCCCGTGCGCCACGGCGTTGCGCAGCAGATGCTCGAAAGGCCCCACCATCCGCTCCAGCACGGCGCGGTCCACTTCGTTGCCTGCACCACGGATGTCGAGCGCAACGCGCTTGCCGGTGTCGCGGCCCGCCTGCCGCACCACGCGGTACAGGCGGTTGGAAACGCTGTCGAAGGGCACCATGCGCACACGCATGAGGTCCTGCGTGAGGTCACGGGTCAGGCGCGCCTGGTTGAGCAGATCGCGATCGGCTTCCACCAGCGAGCGACCCAGGTTCTGCTGCACGGTCTGCACGTCGTTGACTGACTCGGCGATCAGGCGCGTGAGTTCCTGAAGGCGCGTAAACCGGTCGAATTCGAGCGGATCGAAGGCGATGTCCTGGCGCTGTTGCTCGAGTC
>DASSQC010000480.1:0-2575 GCA_035702705.1 Burkholderiaceae bacterium
GATGGCGAGATCGAGGGGCTGTTCTGAGGCGGCTTGTTGGGGCGGGTTTAAAACCCATAGGCGCTAACATAGGGGGATTCCCGACGCGGGGTGATATCTGATTCAAGCTTGGGATGGGCACATCTCTGCTTGGACTGGAGGACTGGTCTCGATTGGAGGACCGGCTTGGCGGTGCGGCGGCACTGGCTGCGTCGGCCAAGCAGCACGGTGCGTTGCTGCGGCGCCGCGGTGTGCGGGACGCACCGACGCTGTTGCGTCTGGCCTTGATGTATGGTCCGGGCGGGCAATCGCTGCGATCGCTGTCGGCGTTGGCCGAGATGGAGGCGGTGGCGGAACTGTCCGACGTGGCTCTGCTGAACCGTCTGAGAGGTGCGGCCGGGTGGTTGGAGGCATTGTGCCGGGACTACCTGGCACAGATCGCGGCAAGGCTGACGCCGGGGGTGACGAGCCATCCGACGCGGCTGATCGATGCGAGCGTAATCGAAGGACCTGGCCGCACGGCCTGGCGGCTGCATCTGTGCTTTGCGCCGCACGAGCAACGCATGGTGGCGGCGTCGATCACGCCGCTTGAGCAAGGCGAGCGTCTCGACCGACTGGGGAGCCAACCCAACGAACTCCGCATCGGTGATCGCGGCTATCCGCAACCCGATGGGCTGCGCCACACCCGTGAGGCCGGCGCCGATGTGCTGGTGCGGATCACCTGGAACAGCCTGCGCCTGCTGGACGAGACGGGTCGACCGATCGAGTGGCGGCGTCTGTTCACCCAGGCGGAACAACAGGGCACGCTCGATCGCCCGGTATGGGTGGGCAAGCTGCGCGGCCAATTCGAGCCGCTGGGGTTGCGGCTGGTGATGATCCGCAAGCCGCCGCAGGCAGCCGCCACGGCACGGCTCAAGGCACGCCGGGCAAGCCGCAGGCAGCAGCGCCGACGCACTGACCCACACACCTTGGCCGCCGCCGACTTCCTGATCCTGCTCACCTCGTTGGATGTCGAATGCTTTCCGGTGCACGCGCTCGGCGCACTTTATCGGCTGCGCTGGCAGGTCGAGCTGGCATTCAAGCGCCTTAAATCCCTGCTGCACATGGACGCACTGCGCGCCAGAAATCCCGATCTCGCACGTGCGTGGCTCTATGCTCACCTGCTGTTCGCGCTACTCGTCGAGGAAACCCTCGCTGATATCGAAGCCATGCCTCCCTAGCGTCCCAGCCACGCGCCAAGTCTCCATCTGGCGTTGCTTCCAGCTGGCCGCCACCACGCTACTGGCCGCCATCTGGCCACGCATCACCTTGGAAAAGCTCACCCAGCTGATGCAGCGATGTCGTCGCCAACTCCGCGAACCACCCAGACGACGAACCATGCAATGCGCCGCTCTCGCTCTATGTTAGCGCCTATGGGTTTCAAACCCGCCCCTACGCGGCGTTAGTTATATTAGTCGTCCGTGAAGAACGCTGATCAGGCGGGTCGAAGGGGTAGAGCGGAGCTGTGGTCGTGGTCAGCGAGCGGTGCTGCGGCTAGACAGGCGGCCCGCAGCAGACACAACAAAGCTGCGAGCCATGCCAGCAGCCGGCGGAAGTTGTATCCGACGGCTGCGAGGACGGCATTGGTGGCATCGCCACGGCGGCCGATGAGGTAGTTTCGTCCCATCCGGTGCTCGGCCTTGACATGACCGATCACCGGCTCGACGGCGGCGCGCCGTCGCAGCTCGCGTCGGATCATAGCGGTGACGCCGCGTTTCTGGCCTGAGATGTAGACGCTGCGGCGGCGCGCGGGTGGCGCATTGTGTCCGCGATAGCCTTTGTCAGCGATGAGGCGCATCAGCGACACGCCGATCTGCTGCTCGATGGCGGGAACGACCGTAGCCAATGTGTGGCCATCATAGGGGTTGCCGGGCAGGGCGGCGACGTGGGCGATGAACTGGCCGCCCTTGCAGCGGCGCAGCGGTGTCGCCACCGAGACCTTGACGCCGAACTCGTAAGGCTTGTGTGGCTTGCCTTTGCCGATGCACTCCACCTCCGGTGCGTGCAGGCTGTAGATCTTCGGTCCGCGCTGCCTCGGACGCTGCTCGCGGACCCGTCGGGCGAGCAACAGCGGCCAGGCGAAGATCGCACGCAGGCGTGCATCCTCGCCGATCTTGCGGCCGATATCGCGGATCACCCGGCCAAGCTGGGTGCGCAGTGTTCGCAGTGCCCGGTTGGCACGCTTGAACTGCCTGGCGTGCGCATAGCGCTGATGCTGGATCAAGGCCCGCTTGCCGACACGACGATACGACTGGCGCAGCCTGACGCCGTTGTGCTGCGCCAGGCGCACCAGACGTTCGCGCGCACGGTGCAGCAGCCTGGCATCCGTCGGGAACGCGACCGCCTTCGGTTGCACCGTGGTGTCGACAATGACGCGGGTGAAGTCCGCCGGTTTCGCCGCGCCTGTGCGCGTGGCCACAGACAGGCTCTCCTGCAGCAGCGCGGTCAGCTTCGCTTCGCCCATGCGCTGGCGCCAGCGGGTCATCGACGAGCGGTCGAACGGCAACGTGTGACGGAAGAACTCCTCGCCGCAGAACAGCTGGTAGTAGGGGTTCTC
>DASSQC010000481.1:0-4067 GCA_035702705.1 Burkholderiaceae bacterium
TGGGGCTGGGCCGTGGGCACCGCCTTGCTGGTGCTGCCCGTGGCCGTGCCGCTGGTGCGGCACTGGGGCGACCCGAACGGCAAGGATCTGCGCGCGCCTTTGCTGGCGCTGCTGGCCACCCTGGCGGTGAGTGCGCTGGTGGCCGCCAATGCCGGCGTGGTCTGGCCGCGCGAAGCCGTGGCCGAGGCGCCGGCGCGCATGGCCCAGGCAGCGCGCTGGGTCAGCAGTGGCGCCGCGCTGCAATGGGCCCAGACCGAGCTGCCGCGCCGGATCGACCGCCTGCGCCCGCCGGCCCAGCCCTTCGCTGCCGCGCCGCTGCAGACCGAGCGCGAGGCCGACTGCCTGCGCATCGACACCGTGTTTCATGCCGGTCTGGGCACCTGTGTGGAAGCGAGTGCCCAGGACAAGGCCGCACGGCGCGAACTGCTGGCCGGCGGCGGCCTGAGCGTGGCGGCCTACAACACCGAGACCCGGCTCGTGCTCTACACCGCCTACGACTGCCGCCGCTGCGACCAGGCCCGGCAGTGGCTGCGCAGCCGCGCCGTGGACTTCGTCGAACGCAATCTCGACATCGATCAGGCCAACCAGCCGGGCTTCAGCGCCATCGGCGGCCGTGCCGTGCCCTTCATGCTGCTCGGGCGCGAATCGCGAGAGGGCTTTGATGAAGCCTGGCTGCAGCAGCGTGTGGGCGGGCAAGCGATTGGTGCGCCGCGCGGCGGGCAGCTTGATCGAGGACATCGCTGAAGATGACCGAAATCGTCACATTCAAGACGATCGAAAAGTGACGTTCCGCTTGTTTGGTGCGCCTATCAGGCGATTCATGATCACCAGATCTTACGGCCGAAAATGAATCATGATGCAAGGGCGAAGGCACTGCATGCCCCGGGCGGGGCGAGAAGCTGCAAAGCAGGCCTGTAAGCCGGATTCTGTGCGGCGCGCTTGCGCGCGTCCGGCAGTCATTCCTCTAGGCGACGCATTGCTGCGCCGCTCAAGCCTTCTACCCGCAGGCGCACCGGGCCGATGCATCGCCTGCCTATTTGAAGTTGCTCCGGGTGGGGTTTGCCATGCCGCGCCTGTCACCAGCCGCGCGGTGCGCTCTTACCGCACCGTTTCACCCTTGCCTGTGCCGCTTGCGCGGCCATCGGCGGTCTGTTCTCTGTTGCACTGTCCGTCGGCTTCGGTGCCCGGCGCGGCGCAGATTGCTCCGCATCGCGCGTTCCCTTCACCGCCTGGCCGTTAGCCAGCACCCTGCCCTGTGGAGTCCGGACTTTCCTCCCGTGGGGCGAACCCACCGGCGACTGCCCGGCCTGCTTTGCAGCCTGCATTGTCCCACGCAGAGGCGCCCTGCCTGCGGGCGTAACATGCGCGGCCTGTACGCAAGGGACCACGCACGAGAGAGGAACACCGCGATGCAGACGACCCAACTGGTCGACGCCCTGAAGCGCGAACTCAAGGCGCGCGGCATCAACTACGCCACCGTGGCCGAGGGCATCGGCATGAGCGAGGCGACCGTCAAGCGCATGCTGTCCACGCGCAATCTCACACTCGAGCGCCTGGACGAGATCCTGGAGGCCACAGGCATCAAGCTGCAGGACCTGCTGCGCGTGTCCCTGGCTGACGAAGACAGCAAGCTCATCAGCGAGCTGACCGACAAGCAGGAACGCGAGATCGTCGCCAACCCGGCGCTGTTTGCCACGGCCGTGGCCTGCATGAACCTGATGCGCTTCGACGAGATCCTGGATCTGTACGCACTGACCGAGGCACAGCTCGTGGGCATGCTCACCAAGCTGGACAAGATGGGCCTGATCGAGCTGCTGCCGGGCAACCGCATCCGCGTGAAGGTGGCACGCACCTTCCGCTGGATTCCGAACGGCCCGATCATGCAGTTCTTCCGCATCCAGGCGCAGGAGTACTTCAGCTCCAGCTTCCATGGCACGGGCGAGAAGCTGATCCTGGTGAACAGCATGCTCACGCGCGCGACGATCGAGAAGTTCATCGAGCGCATGCAGGAAATGGCGCGCGAGTTCTCGCGCCTGCACTCGGAGGACACCAAGTACCCGATCGACAAGCGGCACGCACACAGCCTGATCCTGGCGGTGCGGCCGTGGGAGCCGAGCACGCTTCGCCCGCTGCGCAGGCGACCAGATCAGGTGCGCTGACGCGCACCTGATCCTCTCTTTTGAACGAACGAGGAGAAGCTGCGCTCCTCCTCGAGCACCTCCTCCCTGGGGGCTTTGCCCCCTTGCCCCCGAACTACGGGGGCCTTCGCTGACTGCCACGCCATGACCCACCCCTCCCGCACCGCCGCCCAATGCCTCGTCGATCAACTGCGCATCCACGGGGTGGATACCGTCTTCTGCGTGCCCGGCGAGAGCTATCTGCAGGTGCTGGATGCGCTGCATGGCTACCAAGACTCGATCAAGCTGGTGGTGAACCGGCAGGAGAGCGGCACGACCTTCATGGCGGAGGCCTACGGCAAGCTCACGGGCAAGCCGGGGATTGCGATGGTGACGCGCGGGCCGGGGGCGACGAATGCAGCCATTGGCGTGCACACGGCCTTCCAGGATTCCACGCCGATGATCCTGTTCATCGGCCAGGTGGGCACGGACATGTTCGAGCGCGAGGCCTTCCAGGAGGTGGACTACCGCTTCATGTATGCGCGCCTGGCCAAGTGGGTGGCGCAGATCGACCGGGCCGACCGCATTCCGGAGTTCATCGCCCGCGCCTTTGCCGTGGCCACCAGCGGCCGGCCCGGACCGGTGGTGCTGGCCCTGCCCGAAGACCTGCTCTCGCAGGCGGTCGAGGTGGCCAATGCCCAGCCCTATCACGCGGTGCAGGCTGCCCCCTCGCCGGCGCAGATGGCACAGCTGGAGAACCTGCTCGTGCACGCGCGGCAGCCGCTGGTGCTGGCCGGCGGGCCGGGTTGGGACCGTGCCGCCTGTGCGCACCTGCGCCACTTCGTCGAGACCTGGAATCTGCCGCTGGCCTGCGCCTTCCGCTTCCAGGACACCTTCGACCACCATCACCCCAACTATGTGGGCGATGTCGGCATCGGCATCAACCCGGCGCTGGCTGCGCGCGTGAAGGCCGCCGATGTGCTGCTGGTGCTCGGCCCGCGCCTGGGCGAGATGACAACCTCGGGCTACACCCTGCTCGAGGTGCCGACCCCGCGCCAGCATCTGATCCATGTGCATCCGGACCCCGACGAACTGAACCGCGTCTACCAGGCCGAACTGGCGATTGCGGCCGGCAGCTTCCATATCGCCGATGCGCTCGCCCACCTGCCCCCGCCGGCCTTTGCGCCGGCCGATGCGCCCTGGGTCGAGACCGTGAAAGCCGCCCGCGCCGACTACGAGGCCTGGCAGGCCGAGCCCAAGGCCAGCCGCGAGGCACGCTTCAACCCCTGGCAGATTGTGCAGACCCTCAAGGCCGAGCTGCCGGCCGACACGCTGATTGCCAACGGCGCGGGCAACTTTGCCACCTGGGGCCACCGCTTCTGGCGCTATGGCGGCATCGAGCACCACGGCCGCACGCAGCTGGCCCCCACCAGCGGTGCCATGGGTTACGGCCTGCCGGCGGGCATTGCAGCGTCGATCCTCGATCCGCAACGCACGGTGCTGATCACCGCGGGCGATGGCGACATCATGATGACCATCCAGGAGCTGGCCACGGCGCTCCAGTACGGTGCGCGCCCGCTGATCCTGCTGTTCAACAACGGGCTGTACGGCACCATCCGGATGCACCAGGCGCGCGACTTCCCGGGCCGCATCTCCGGCACCGAGCTGCGCAACCCCGACTTCGTGCAGCTGGCGCAGGCCTTCGGCGCCCATGCCCAGCGGGTCACGGCGGTGGCCCAGTTCAAGGCGGCGCTCGACGCTGCGCGCGCCGCCATCCGCGATCAGGGCGTGCCGGCGCTGATCGAGCTCATCACCGACCCCGGCCTGATCACGCCGGCCATGCGCCTGCCCGACTAGAGCGCGCGATCGCCTCTTGGGGAAATTGCTACAAGTTGTTGCGAGCGCAGCAACGCGATTGAAAGATTGGCGAATTTCGGCCATAGACGGTCG
>DASSQC010000482.1:0-2756 GCA_035702705.1 Burkholderiaceae bacterium
CAGTCAATGCATCCAGCAGATCGTCCAGTGAGCGGGCGAGCTCGACCGTGTCGGCCTGTGCCACCACGCCCTGGTGGCGGCTGGTGCCGGCCATGCGGTCCAGGCGCTCGCCATCGACCTGATGCACGCTGAGCTTGAACTCGGCCGCCAGGCGCAGCAGGTCCTGCATGCGCTTGTCGTGCCGGGTGGTTTCGACATAGATCGCCTTGACGCTGGCGGGCGCCGAACGCAGGCGCGTCCGGACGGCGTGGAAGCCGAAGAGCAGTTGGGGCTTGGACATCGATGTTGTGCTGGCGGGTCAGTGACGCCCGCGCTTTTTCTTGGCGGCGCTGCGACGCGCCATGTTCTTGCTGGCCGCACCCTTCTTGAAGGCTGTGTCCTGCTGCTTGCCTTGCTTGCGTGACTCGATGGCCTGCTTGACGGCGGGCGTCTTGGCCTTGGGGCCCTTGAGGTGCTTGGCCGGCCGCGGCGCGCGGCGGCCGGATTCTGCCTCATCGGCCTGCTCGGCCTTGGCGCCCGGGCTCTTGACGAGCCGGAAGTCCATGCGCCGTGCCTCGATATCGACCCGTGCCAGCTGCACGTGGATGCGGTCAGTCAGGCGGTAGCGGATGCCGCTGTGCTCGCCGCGCAGCTCGTGCAGGCTCTCGTTGAACTGGAAGTACTCGGTGCCCAGCTCGCTGACGTGCACCAGGCCGTCCACATAGAGCGCATCGAGCGTGACGAACACGCCGAACGGTGCCACGCCGCTGATGGTGCCGCTGAACTCCTCGCCCACGCGGTCGCGCATGTAGTAGCACTTGAGCCAGGCGGTCACGTCATTGCTGGCTTCGTCGGCACGGCGCTCGTTGGCCGAGCACATCAGGCCCAGCTTGTCCCAGCGGTCGTGTGCGTAGGCGGCGGCCTCCTTCTTGCTGCGCGGCGCGGGCAGCCTGCGCTCGCCGGCATCGCCGCTGGGCGTGTAGCTCTGCTTGGCCAGGATGGCCTTGAGCACCCGGTGCACCAGCAGGTCCGGATAGCGCCGGATGGGTGAGGTGAAGTGGGCGTAGGCCTCGTAGGCCAGCCCGAAGTGGCCGGCATTGTCCGGGCTGTAGTGCGCCTGCTGCAGGCTGCGCAGCAGCATGGTCTGCAGCAGCTGGGCGTCGGGCCGCGGCGTGATCTTCTTCATCAGCGCCGCGTAGTCCTTGGCCTGCGGGTCATCACCACCGGTGAGTAGCAGCCCCACGGTCTTGAGGAACTCGCGCAGGTTCTGCAGCTTGTCGGGCGTGGGCCCTTCGTGCACCCGGTACAGCGCAAGCTGCTTGTTGCGGGCAATGAAGTCTGCCGTGCAGACATTGGCCGCGAGCATGCACTCCTCGATCAGCTTGTGCGCATCGTTGCGCACGCGCGGGATGATGCGCTCGATGCGGCCCACCGCGTTGCACTCGATGTAGGTCTCCACCGTCTCGAAGTCGATGGCGCCGCGCGCCACCCGGGCCTTCGCAAAGGCGCGATAGACCTCGTAGAGCTGCTCGAGCTGCGGAATGATGGCCTTGCGCTTCTCGCGCGCCGGGGCGGTGGGTTGCGACAGGATGGCCCACACCTCGTTGTAGGTCAGGCGCGCGGCCGAATGCATGACGCCGGGGTAGAACTGGTAGGCGTGGATGGCACCCTCGGCCGTCACCACCATGTCGCAGACCATGCACAGGCGATCCACGTCCGGATTGAGCGAACACAGGCCGTTGGAGAGCTTCTCCGGCAGCATCGGGATGACGCGGCGCGGGAAGTACACGCTGGTCGAGCGCAGCCGGGCATCCGCATCGAGCGCATCGCCGTCCTGGACGTAGTGACTCACGTCCGCGATCGCCACCAGCAGGCGAAAACCCGGCTGAGCGCTCTTGCCGCGGCCGATGGTGCAGGGCTCGCAGTACACGGCGTCATCGAAGTCGCGCGCATCCTCGCCGTCGATGGTGACCAGCGGCACATCGCGCAGGTCCACCCGCCCGGCGAGATCCACCTCGCGCACCACATCGGGTAGTGCAGCCGCCTGCTTGCGGGCGGCGTCGCTGAACTCGTAGGGCACATCGAACTTGCGCACGGCAATCTCGATTTCCATGCCCGGGTCATCGACCTCGCCCAGCACCTCCACGACCTTGCCCAGCGGCTGGCTGTAGCGCGATGGCTGCTGCACGATCTCGACCATCACCACCTGGCCGGGCTGTGCCCCGCCACTTTCCGTGGGCGGCACCAGGATGTCGTGCTTGATGCGCTGGTCCTCCGGCACGACCACCGTGATGCCGCGCTCCGCGATGAAGCGCCCCACCAGCTTGTTGGTACGCCGCTCGATGACCTCGGCGATCACGCCTTCGGGCTTGCCGCGGCGGTCCACACCGATCTGCTTGGCAAGCACGCGGTCGCCATGCAGCACCTTGGTCATTTCCTTGGCAGGCAGGTACAGATCCGGCCCGCCGTCGTCGCGGATCAGGAAGCCGAAGCCGTCCCGATGGCCCTGCACCTTGCCGGCCAGCAGATCGATGCGCGAGGGCAGCAGGACATGGCCCTTCCGGTTCACCAGCACCCGGCCTTCGCGCTGCAGGGGTTCGAGCAGGGCCTCGACCTTGGCGGTGTCGATCGCGGGAAGCCCCAGAGCACTCACGAGCTCGGGCAGCGCGACCGGCGCCTGCGCCGCAGACAGCGCGGAAACGATGGATTCAGCAGTCAGCGGCGTGCTGCCTGCGGGTGTGGCCGTTGTTGTTGTCTTTCTTGGCATAGATCTCTTG
>DASSQC010000483.1:0-9050 GCA_035702705.1 Burkholderiaceae bacterium
GTTGATGATCAGCAGCGCGCCATGCCCGGCGGTGAGCGCGCGCAGGTCGCGGGCCAGGGCGCTGCGCGCCTCGCCCTGGATGTGCTTGCTGCGCAGCTGCAGCATTCGCGCGCCGCCACGCAGGATGGCCGCGGTGCGGTGCAGGATGTCCGATGCGGCCAGGCCGTCGGGCGTGATGGCGTACAGGCCGCGCAGCCTGGCGCCGGGCGGCCGCGTGGCCGGTTGCCATGTCGTCATCGGGTCAGCAGGGGATGCATGGGAGGGGGGAAGCCAGGCGAGGGCGGTGGCCGGCAGCGTTGCGCCGGTGCTGGCCGCCGCGGTGCGAGGTTCGGGTCATCGGCAGCGCGCGGACGGCTCATGGCGGTGTGCGTTGCATGGGCGCCACGCGGTTGCCCGCCCTGCACCACGGCCGCGAAACAGGAAATCAGTGCTGTTGCCTTCGGTAACATGCCAGCGCTTTCACATTCTATGAGCCCCGCTACATGAAAACCTGGATGTGCCTGATCTGCGGCTGGATCTATGACGAAGAGAAGGGGGCGCCCGACGACGGCATCGCTGCCGGCACCAAGTGGGAAGACGTGCCGCCCAACTGGACCTGCCCGGAGTGCGGCGCCCGCAAGGAAGACTTCGAAATGGTGGAAATCTGATCCGCCAATCTGCCGACAGTTGATGAGGAATCGCGCGCAAGTCCCTGATTTTCCTAGCGATACCTAAAGTGCTTCGTTAAACTCGTTGATAAGTTTTCCAGTGCATTCTCGAGTCTTTCCGCCCCTTATCGACCTGTTCACGGTCAGCGGAACTTGGTTTGATTGAACTTTCCCTACAGCGAGTACCCGCCGCCCATGTCTGAACTACTCAACGGCCTGAAGGTGATGGTGATCGATGACTCGAGCACCATTCGCCGCAGCGCGGAGATCTTCCTGTCGCAGGTGGGCTGCCAGGTGCTGCTGGCCGAAGATGGCTTCGACGCGCTGGCCAAGATCAACGACCACGAACCGGCCATCATCTTCTGCGACATCCTGATGCCGCGCCTGGATGGCTACCAGACCTGCGCCCTGATCAAGAAGAGCCCCAAGTATTCGGCCACGCCCGTCATCATGCTGTCCTCCAAGGACGGCCTGTTCGACCGCGCCCGCGGCCGCATGGTGGGCTCGGACCAGTACCTGACCAAACCCTTCACCAAGGAAACCCTGTTGGCCGCCGTGCGCTCGCATGCCGAGCAGCTCGCACAGCGCTGACAGACCCACATAGAGACGACGCAATGGCAATCACCAAGATCATGGTCGTGGACGATTCTCCGACCGAGCGCTATTTCCTCACCGACCTGCTGATGAAGAATGGCTATGTCGTTGTGCAGGCCGAGAATGGCGAGGAAGCGCTGTCCAAGGTCAAGATCGAGCGCCCGCAGCTCGTGATCATGGACGTCGTCATGCCCGGCCAGAACGGCTTCCAGGTGACCCGCGCACTGTCCAAGGATCCGGACACCGAGATGATCCCGGTCATCATGTGCACCACCAAGGGTCAGGAGACCGACAAGGTCTGGGGCATGCGCCAGGGCGCACGTGACTACGTCGTCAAGCCGGTCAACCCCGACGAACTGCTGGGCAAGATCCGCGCACTGCCGGAATCCCAGCTCTGACGCGCCCACCGTCCGCGCACCTCACCTAGCCGGTCCCTGCTGATGAGCGCCCCCGCCCCGAACAGCCCAGAGAATTCGCAGCGCAGCCGCCTGCGCGAGTTCCAGGCACGGATCGCCCAGCGCATCCGTGACGCCCAGTCCGCTGCGGTGGCGCATCCCAAGCTGGCAGTGCGCTGTGGCGGGCTCAACCTGCTGCTGCCCCTGGCCTCCACGGGCGAGATCATCAGCGTGCCCGCCGTGACCAAGGTGCCGCGCACCCTGCCCTGGTACGAGGGTCTGGCCAACGTGCGGGGTTCCCTGATCGGCGTGATCGACCTGTGCCGCTACTTTGGCATGGATGCCACCCCCACGGACAGCACCTCGCGCGTCATCCTGCTGGCGCCGGCCCTTGGCGTGAACGCCGGCCTGATTGCCACGCGCGTGCTCGGTTTGCGCAACGTCGAAGACCTGCGCGCTGCCGAATTCCACGCCGACGGACTGCCCGAGGCCGCCACCCATGTGGCGCTGGGTTCCTGGCGGGACGGCTCCGGCGGGCAGTGGACCGAACTTTCGCTGGAGGCGCTGGCTGCCTCCGACGGCTTTTTGCAGATCGGTGCAGCCTGAGCCCGTTCGGCCGGGATGCAGCGAATTCAGCTTGCAGTTCTCCGCGGCGTACGCAGATGGCGTGCCGGCGGAGCGTTTAGTAGAGGAAGAGGAGCCTCAAGATGGCCTTGAAACTGGGTGGACTGTTTGGCGGCAAGAAGGCGCAGGCTGAATATGCCGACGAGCAGCTGAAGGACGCGCCCGATGGCGATGCGGGCGCAGCGGCGCTGGGCGCGCCGACCGTGATGCAGCTGCCGGCCGAGGTGCCCAATGATCCGGAATTCCAGCCCGAGGACACGCAGACCATGCGCGCTGCGGCCGACGAGCGGCTGGCGTTCAAGCTGCCGCTGATCGGCCACCTTCCGATCGCCCGCCAGATCCGAATCCTGACAGGCGTCCTGGTCGGTGCCCTGGTGATCGGCATCCTCACCGTGCTGGTGGACGGTGCATTCGCCAACAACAACGCCGGCCACATCCAGATGACGGTGGACGCCCAGGTGCAGTCGCAGCGCCTTGCCAAGGCGGTGAAGGGCGCCGTGGTGGGTAACGCCGCTTCGTTCACCGAGGTGCAGGAAGCCCGCGACCAGCTCAAGAGCGCGCTGGCCGTGCTGACCAACGGCGGCGACTTCAAGGGCAACAACTACGCCAGTACCCCCGGTAGCGTGGCCGCCACCCTGGCCAAGGTGAACGAGGACTGGAAGCGAAGCGAAGAAGGCGCCACCACCATCCTCGGCCAGAAGGAACCGCTGTCGAACTTCGGTAACTTCCTGCGCGTCATCAACGAGAGCAACCCGCAGCTGCTTGAACTGACCGAACAGATCTCGGCCCTCAAGCTGTCCTCGGGCGCGAGCGCCCGCGAAATCTCCGCCTCCGGCCAGCTGGTGATGTTGACGCAGCGTCTGGCCAAGAACGCCAACGAACTGGTGTCCGGTGAAACCGTGAACCCGGAAACGGCCTTCCTGCTGGGCAAGGACACCAACACCTTCCGCGACCTCCTGGACGGGCTGCTGTCCGGCAGCGACGTGCTGCGTCTGCCCGCGGCACCCAACGGCAGTGAAGTTCAGCAACGACTGACCGAACTCAAGAAGGCCTTCGAGCAGTTCCAGGGCAGTGTGGGCGGCATTCTCTCGAACCTGCAGCGGATCGTGCAGGCCAAGCAGGCCGAGAGCCTCGTGTTCCGCGAAAGCGAAACCCTGCGCAAGGACCTCGTCACGCTCGAGGAAGAGCTGCGCGGTGCAAGCAACCGTCGCCTGCTGCACTACACGATCATGCTGATCAGCGCGCTGCTGGTTCTGGGTGCGGCAGCGGGCATTGCCAAGCTGTTCCTTGATGACAGCCGCGAACGCGCTACGGAAGCTGAACGCCAGCGTGTCGCCGCCGAGGAACAGGAGCAGGAGGCCAAGCGCCTGAACGACCAGAACCAGGCGGCCATTCTGCGCTTGATGAACGAACTGCAGGAAGTGGCCGACGGCGACTTGACCATCCAGGCCACCGTGTCCGAGGACATCACCGGTGCCATCGCCGACTCCGTGAACTACACCGTGGAAGAACTGCGCGGCCTGGTGGGCCGGGTGTCCTCGGCAGCACAGCTCGTGGCCGATGCATCCGGTCAGGCCCGTGAAACCTCCATGCAGCTGCTGCAGGCCTCCGAAGAACAGGCCCGGGAGATCCGCTCCACCGGTGATGACGTGCTGCGCATGACCACCGACATTCAGGCAGTGTCCCGCCGAGCATCCGATACTGCAGACGTGGCGCGTCGCTCGCTGTCCGCCGCGGAAGACGGCCAGAAGGCGGTGGAAAACTCCATCACCGGTATGAACGAAATCCGCGACCAGATCCAGGAAACTGCAAAGCGGATCAAGCGACTGGGTGAATCGTCCCAGGAGATCGGTGAAATCGTGGAACTGATCTCGGACATTACCGAACAGACCAACGTGCTCGCCCTGAACGCTGCCATCCAGGCGGCATCAGCCGGTGAAGCAGGGCGCGGCTTCTCGGTGGTTGCCGAAGAAGTGCAGCGATTGGCCGAACGTTCCGCCGAAGCCACCAAGCAGATTGCTGCACTGGTGCGCACCATTCAGACCGACACGCAGGACGCGGTAGCGGCCATGGAAAAGTCGACTCAGGGTGTGGTCGAAGGGGCAAAGCTCTCCGACGCCGCCGGTCACGCACTGCAGGACATCGGCCAGGTGTCCAAGGAACTGGCTGAACTGATTACCGACATCTCGCGCTCCACCGAGCAGCAAGCGGTGCAGGCTGCCGGCGTGTCACAGTCGATCACCAAGATTCTTGCGGTGACCGAGCAGACCTCCAAGGGTACGCAGCAGACGGCCGGCTCGATTGGCCAGCTTTCCGAACTGGCCTTGCAGCTCAAGAACTCGGTGTCCCGATTCAAGACGACGGCCTGATGCCTGAACGCCGCCTTGGCACGCGCCGGGGCGGCACGCTCTCGACACATTGGGGGGATCGATGAAGACCATCGACACCGCGCCGCTTTCTTGGATCTTCCCGGAAGTGCGCACAGTGGCCAGCGAAGCGCAGGAGGCGCTGGCCAAATACCGCGCGCAGCGCAACGACACCGGCAGCCTGGCGCTGGCCATCAATCGCGTGCATCAGTTCCATGGTGCCCTGCAGATGCTCGATATCGAGGGCCTGTCGACCTTGTCCGAGGCGGTGGAATCCCTGCTGGCCCAGTTCGAGGTGGAGCCCGATCACGCCACGCCGGCTGCCCTGGACGCCGTTGATGACAGCCTGACGGCCATCGTCGCGTACTGCGAGGAACTCCTTGCCGGCGGGGCCCACGAGCCCCTGCGTCTGTTCCCCTACCTGCGCGACGTCCTCAGCGCGCGCAATGCAGAGCGTGTGCATGCCGCCGATCTGTTCTTCCCGGATCTGTCTGCCCGCATTCTTCCCGCAGAAAGCGCGCAGGTCGATGATGCGACGCTGCCTACCGTCCTGAAGTCGGCGCGTCGCCGGTACGAGCTCGCACTGCTACAGTTGCTGCAAGACCAGGCGACGCCCACCACCTGGAAGGAAATGGCAGGGGCACTCGCCACCGTGGCCCAGACGCAGCGATCGCCTCAGCATCACACCTTCTGGACCGTGTTGACCGCGCTGGCCACGGCCCGGGAAGCGGCGCCATCGACCGAGCGCGATCTCAATCTGAAGCGACTCGCCGCCCGCGTGAACCTGCAGGTCAAGCGGCTTGTAGACGGCTCGCCGCAGGTGGCCGAGCGGCTGATGAAGGACGCGCTGTTCTACGTCGCCAAGACGCCTTCGGATGCGCCGGTCGTGACCCAGGTACAGCAGGTCTTCGGTCTGGGCAACGCCGTTCCGCGTGACTACGAGACCAGCCGCTTCGTCCGCATCGATCGGGACATATTGGCCAGCGCCAAGGAAAAGGTGGCGCAGCTCAAGGGGATCTGGAACCAGGCCGCTGGCAGCCGCGACGCGGAGCCGGGTGGTCTGGCCGCACGGGGCCAGTTCGAGACGCTTGAGCAGTTCTCGCGCCAGACCAAGGACCTGAGCGGGCTGCTTGAGCGTCTGCGCCAATCCGGCGCCGAAAGCCTGACTGCCGTGATGGGCACGACCGCGCTGCGCTGCGCAGCCGACGGACGGGTGCCCGATGACGTGCTCGGTCTGGAAGTGGCCAGCGGCATCCTCTACCTCGAGCTGCTTCTTGGATCCATTCATAGCCCCGATCCCCGCCGCGACGAGCGCGTGGCCGCGCTCATCCGGCGCATCGAGGCGGCGGCCAACGGGCAGGATCCGGGTCCGATGGAGCCCTGGCTCAATGAGATTGCACGGCGCGAGCAGGACCGCTCGACCTTCCAGTCGCTCACGGCAGAGCTTTCCGCCCAACTCGGTGCGGTGGAAAAAAATCTCGACCAGTACTTCCGTAATCCGGCCGACAAGTCGCCGCTGGACGGCAACGACGCGCCGCTGGCGCAGATTGAAGGTGCGCTGGGCGTGCTCGGCCTGCCGGAGGCCGCCAAGGCCGTGGCCAGCGTGCGCAACACGCTGCGCGAATTCACGCTGCCCGAGGCCGCCCCGGCCGAAGCGGACTTCACGCGCCTGGCCGAGAATTATGGTCGCCTGACGCTCGCGGTTGAGGCGTTCCTGCGCGATCCTGAAGGCAACCGGGATCGCTATGTGTTCGATCCGGCGACGCAGAGCCTGATTGAACCGACCGTCGACACACAGGCGGCCGCACGTGAAGTGACCAGCGTTCTGGTCGCGGAGCCGATTGTGCCTGCAGCGCCCGAGCTGACGCTCGCCGAGCCCGAGCAGAGCCTCGAGCAGGTAGTCCAGGGCCATCAAAAAAAAACAGTTGAGCTGATCGAGGCGTTCCAGGAACGCCCGCAGGACGAGTCGATCAAGGCTGAACTGCGCGATTCTCTGATCGCGATGCGCGATGGCGCGGCCATCATTGATGAGCCAAGCCTGGTCTCCCAGGCGAGCAAGGCGCTCGCCGCCTTGTCGCCCGCGGGTGATGTTGCCGCGCTGTCCAATCTTGCCCAGGCGCTGGATGAGTCTCCTGCTGTCGTGGCACCGGCTCCCGCATTGCCCATGCCGGAGTCCGAGGAAGCGATCGATGCGGAACTGCTCGGCATCTTCATCGAGGAAGCCCGCGAGGTACTCGACACGATCGGCACGGCGATTCCGCAGGCGGAGTCCAGCCCGTCCGACCAGGGTGTGCTGACCACGCTGCGCCGCGGCTTCCATACCCTGAAGGGTTCGGGTCGCATGGTCGGGCTGGACCGCCTCGGCGAGGCTGCATGGGCCATCGAGCAGCTGATGAACCACTGGCTGGCCGAAGGCTTTGCCGCGACGCCCGCGCTGCTGCGTCTGCTCACCCGTGCGTCGCATGAGCTGCGTGCATGGGTTGATGAGATCGACAGCACCGGCCGGTCCTGGCGCCAACCTGAACCCTTCCAGGCCGCAGCCGGCGCGCTGCGTCAGGACGGCGTATTCCGCTGGCCCGAAGCCGCCGAGCCTGAGCTTGCCGCCCCGGTCGCGCCGCAGCTGCCCGAGATGCTCCCCGAGGTACAGGTCAGCGAAGAACTGCCGAGTCTTGATCTGGACCTGACCCAGCCGGTTCCGGGAGTCAGCCCGGAGCCTGCGGTTGCTGCCGAGCCGATCTCTGCGGTGGATTTGCCGTTGGTGCCGGACTTCAATTTCGACCTCAGCCCGGCGGACACCCCTGCGCCAGCCGAGTCCTTGGAGGCGACCGCGCCGGCGGAGCTCAAGCTCGATCTGGATCTGGATCTCGATCTGGGTGATGCGGGCAGCGCCACGTCTGTCGACGTGGTTGATCTGTCTCTGGACGAACGGGCTGTACCCGCGGACCTTGCGAGTGACATCGCCCGGCTCACGGAACAGACAGGCAATGACGCGGCCGCTGCTGAAGACACCAAGCAGATCGGACCGGTCACGATCAGCGTACCCCTCTTCAATATCTACACCGCCGAAGCCGACGAGAATCTGCGCCGCCTGAGCCAGGACTTCGCGGAGTGGTCGCACGAGCAGGATCGCCCGGTTTCCGAACTCGCATTGCGCCTCGCGCATACACTTGCCGGCAGTGCAGCCACGGTCGGTGCCCGCACCATCCAGGCCGTGGCCGGCCAGCTCGAGGACCTCCTGCTGGCCGCCAAGCGGACCCAGCGCACTTTCGATTCCGCCGGTCACGCCGCGCTGGAAAGCATCGCCGCCGAGCTTGTTGCCATGCAGCGCAGCTTTGCGTCCGGCGAATACCCGCCGGTCAGCACCCTCGCGGTGGCCCTGCTTGATGGTCTCGCCCATGCCGAGATTGCCGAGCCCGAGGCGGCTGTTGAAGCCGAGCCAGGGAGTGCGGTGACCGAGATGGTCGAGGCGGCGCTGCCTGTCGAACCTCCAGAGACCATCGCACCGCAGGACGAGCTCGTCGCCATTGCACCGGTGGTACCGGGGGTCGAGCCCCAAGCGGCGGCGGCTGTCGCAAGCGAGCCTGAGCCCTTGCCCGAACCGGTGGTCGAGACTGTCGTCGAGCCGGCGCCCGAGCCGGTCGTCGAGGCAGCTGCACCGATGGCCGCGATATCCGCGCCGGTGGCTGCTGCCGCGACGGAGCAGGCGCTCCCAGTCGAGCCGATTGCCGTTGCCGAGACGGTCCGTGCCGCTGCGGCGGCCGTACTCGACACCTCCATGCTGCCGGATCTCGGTATCCGTGATGAGATCGAGCCCGAGCTGTTCGAGATCTTCTCGCTCGAAGCGCAGGAACAGTTCCCGCAGCTCAGTGACGGCCTGCGTGCCTGGCGCGCAGCACCGGCCGCCGAGCAGCATCCGGCGTCGCTGCTGCGCACCCTTCACACCCTGAAGGGCAGTGCGCGCATGGCCGGTGCATTGCGCGTCGGGCAGTCCGCCCACGAGATGGAAACGCGCATCGAGCATGCGGTGGCCAGCGGTGAATACGGCGAAGCCTTCTTCGATGAACTGGAGCGCCGCAACGACCGCATGCAGCTGGTATTCGAGGTCACCAGCGGCAACCGTCCGGAGTCCGACCTGCTGGCGGACACGGAGCGCGTCGAGCAGGAGCTCGCAACGGAAGCCGTACCGCAGGCGGCTGCACCCGAGCAGCAGGCCGCCGGGGCAAACGTCATCTCCTTCCCGGTCCGCACACCGGTTGCGCCCGCAGCCGCGCAGACCACCCCTGCAACTGCAGCAAGTACTGCCGATGCCGGTGGCGCGCTGGTCCGGGTGCGCGCCGACATTCTCGACCGCCTAGTGAACCAGGCCGGTGAAGTCGCCATTGCGCGAACCCGCGTGGAGGCTGAAGTTGTGGGCATCCGCAACG
>DASSQC010000484.1:0-5314 GCA_035702705.1 Burkholderiaceae bacterium
TTCCCGTGAACTGCGTGCCCAGCTGGCGCGGCAGATCATCGATGTGTCCGACTTCGACAAGGTCACAGCCAACCTGATGAACGCCATCGGCGGATCGGTGCCCCAGCAGATCGCGCCCGGCATTGCGCAGCAGATGAACGATGCACTGCAGAAGGCCTTGAAGGACAAGAAGCTCACTGCCGCGCAGCAGCAGAAGGCACGTGCCGACCTGCCCAAGCTGGTAGAGGCCTATCTGCGTGCGGAGATGCCGACCGTCGGCGAATCCATGCGAAAGACCTGGGGCGCCATGGACATCAAGAAGATCGTCTACGACTCGGCGGTGCCCTTCTATGTCGATAACTTCGATGCGGCAGAGCTGCGCCAGATCCTGGCCTTCCAGAGCTCGCCGGTCGGCCAGAAGGTGCTCAGCAAAACGCCGCAGCTCGTCGGCACCCTCCTGCCGGCCCTGCAGCAGAGCCTGGTCAACAGTGCCCGCCCGGCCGTGGAAGCTGCCATGGCGATGCAGAAGATCGAGTCTTTCGTGATCGACGCCGCCCGGAAGTAGGTCCTGCACATGGCGCGCCCCTACAACTTCTCTGCCGGTCCGGCTGCGCTGCCCGAGCCCGTGCTGGCTCGTGCGGCGGCCGAGATGCTGGACTGGCATGGCAGCGGCATGAGCGTGATGGAGATGAGCCATCGCGGCCGCGAGTTCAGCGAGATCTTTGCGCATGCGCATGACAGCTTGCGCCGGCTGATGGGCGTGCCTGACAACTACAAGGTGCTGTTCATGCAGGGCGGCGGCATCGGTGAAAACGCCATCGTGCCCCTGAACCTGATGGGCCGCACGGGCAAGGCGGACTTTGTCGTGACCGGCTCCTGGTCGGCCAAGTCCCTCAAGGAGGCGCGCCGCTACGGCGATGCGCAGCTCGCGGCGCCGCAGGCGCCCGAGCGGGCTGGCGCATCCCGCTACGTCAGCATCCCGCCGCACACTGAATGGGCGGTGCGCGCCGATGCAGCGTATCTGCACATCTGCGGCAACGAGACGATCGACGGTGTGGAGTTCTTCGACTGGCCGCAGCCTGCCGCCTTGGGTGCGCCCGACGTCCCGCTGGTGGTGGATGTGTCCAGCCACATCCTTTCACGCCCCTTGAGCTTCGAGGGCGTCGGTCTGATGTTCGGTGGTGCGCAGAAGAACATCGGCCCCGCCGGCCTCACGATCGTCATCGTGCGCGAGGACCTGCTGGGTCATGCGCTGCCCGTGTGTCCCAGCGCCTTTGACTACGCCACGGTCGCCGCCAATGGCTCGATGTACAACACGCCGCCAACCTATGCGATCTACATCGCCGGGCTGGTGTTCGACTGGATCGACGCTCAAGGCGGCGTGCAGGCCCTGGCGCAGCAGAATGCGGCCAAGGCGGCGCTGCTCTACGCCTGCCTCGATGCCACCGGCTTCTACCGCAACACGGTGGAGCCGGGCTGCCGCTCGCGCATGAACGTGCCTTTCTTTCTGGCCGACGAGTCGCTCAACGACGTCTTTCTGGCCGGCGCGAAGGAGGCCGGGCTGCTGCAGCTCAAGGGCCACAAGTCCGTGGGTGGCATGCGTGCCAGCCTGTACAACGCCATGCCGATCGAGGGCGTGCAGGCGCTGGTCGGTTACCTTCAGGACTTCGAGCGCCGTTACGGTTGAGCTGCTCGCCGGCCTTTGCGCGATCCGCAGGCCGAAACACCGAAATCCGGGCGGGCTTCCCGCTTGTCTGGCGCGGCTTTCCAGCCATTTTGGCCTGAAGAGGCGCGCCAATCCTGGATCTGGCATGTCATTCCCGGGCGCGGTCCTGGCCGCGCTGATCGAGGCGAGCAGCGACGCCCTACGTGTCGCTGCCGTGTGCAACCCCTTCAATGAGCCTTGCCGTGTCTTCGACCTCCAAGTCCATTCTGAACGCTCCGGATCAACAGCCCGCCGCCGACGACGAAGCGCTCGCGCCCCTGCGGCGTCGCATCGATGACATCGACAGCCAGCTGCTCGCCCTCATCAGCGAGCGCGCCCGCTTGGCGCAGGAGGTCGGCCGGGTCAAGCATGCGCGCGGGGAGCCGGTCTACCGGCCCGAGCGCGAGGCGCAGGTCCTGGCACGTCTGGCAGAGGCCAATACCGGACCATTGCCCAGCGAGAGCATTCGCGCCGTCTGGCTCGAGCTGATGAGCGCCTGCCGCGCGCTGGAAGCGCCGCTGGCGGTGGCCTACCTCGGTCCGGAAGGCACCTTCAGCGAAGCGGCAGCGCTTGCCCAGTTCGGCTCACAGATCGAGGCGCAGCCCTGCGTCAGCATCGATGAGGTGTTTCGGGCCGTCGAGGCGGGTGCTGCCGGCTTCGGCGTGGTACCCGTGGAGAACAGCACCGAGGGTTCGGTGAACCGCACACTGGACCTGCTGCTGGGCAGCAGCCTGTCCATCTGCGCGGAGCTCGCGCTGCCCATCGAGCACTGCCTGCTGACCCAGTCCGGCACGCTTGAGGGCATCACCGAGGTGCGCGCCCATCCGCAGGCCCTGGCCCAGTGCCAGGCCTGGCTGTCTGTGCATGCGCCCAATCTCGCGCGCGTGGCTGCCGCCAGCAACGGCGCGGCCGCGCAGGCCGCGGCCCAGGCGCCGCACCTGGCCGCCATCGCCGGTCTGGGGGCTGCACAGCGCTACGGCTTGAAGGCCTTCGCCGAGGCGATTCAGGACGACCCGCACAATCGCACGCGCTTTCAGGTCATCGGCCGGGTGCAGACCCAGCCCAGTGGCCAGGACCACACCAGTCTGATTCTGTCCGTACCCAACCGACCGGGTGCCGTCTACGACATGCTTGCACCGCTTGCCGAACACGGGGTGTCGATGACGCGCTTCGAGTCCCGTCCGGCACGTACCGGCCAGTGGGAGTACTACTTCTACATCGATCTGGCCGGCCACCAGTTCGAACCGCGGATTGCCGCTGCGCTCGAGGCGCTGCGCTCACGCACGGCCTTCTTCAAGCTGCTGGGTTCGTATCCCGTCAAGCCCTGAAAAAAAGCGGCCCGAGCTGCTCGGGCTCGGGCCGATGGGCCAATGGCAGGGCAGGAGGGTCCTGCACTCGGCTGGCAAATCGCAAGGGCTCGGCAGATGGGCCGGGCCGCATTCAGCAGTGTGTGTTCAGAAGCGGTAACCCACGCCCACGGAGAACAGGGTCGGATCGATCTTCAGGGTGCCCACTTTGGCCCCCGCCGCCCTGACGTCGGTATCGATCTGCACATACTTCAGATCGACGTTGAGTGACCACTTCTTGTCGAGGGCGAAATCCGCCCCGACCTGGGCCGCCAGTCCGGTGCTCGACTTGCTGACCGACAGACCCGCGGGCAGATCCACGCTCATGAATCGGGTGTAGTTCACCCCGGCGCCCACATAGGGCTTGAAGCCGCCGAGATCGAAGTGGTACTGCGCCGTGACAGTGGGCGGCAGGTGCTTGAGTGTGCCGATCTTGGTGCCACCGGCGGAGATGTCGTGCTTCTGCGGGTAGGTCAGCACCGTCTCGATGGCGAAGTTCTTGTCGAAGAAGTAGGTGAAGTCCACTTCCGGGAAGGTCTTGTTGTTGGCCTCGACACGGGCGCCGACGTTGGCTTCCAGGCCATCCGCCTGGCCGTTCTTCACATGCATGTTCAGCACCCGTCCGCGGACCAGCCAGCCCGAGTCATCGGCCCGCGCCTGCGTGGCCACAAGCGAACAGGCGGCTGCGATCGCGGCAGCGATCAGACGGGGGGTACGAATAGCCATTGAAATGTCCTTTCCAAGAGTCGTGAGCGCGCCATGCCTGCACCACGCAGACATTCAGGCCGGTTGCGATTCAAGGTGCAGCCGTGTGTGCGCCGGGTGAGTTCATTCTGGGCACTGCCGTACACGGCCGCTTGACCTTGCTCAAGCGCGTTGGGCAGCCGCAGGGCCACCAGCGCCAGCGCTTGACCTGGGTCAACGGCGCATGCCCGCGCACGTCGCGCGCTCATGCCGCGGACGGCGCCGGCCGCCGAGCGTGCTGCCCCGTTCGGCGTCGCTACACTTGCAGGCGCTGTCGGCACCCCCTGTGCCCTCGCGCAATCCGCCGGGTGCATGCAGCCCGCGCCACCGACGCGATGCATCCCACCCCGGCGCGCCTACCCTGAAGCCATCCGCCATCCAACATGAATCAAGCATCTCCTGTGTCGGCTGCGCCTGCTGCCGACCCTGCGTTCAAGGCCCCTGCACCCAGCTGGGTCCGCGCCATCAGCCCGTATGTGGCCGGCAAGCCCATCGAGGACGTGGCGCGCGAACTGGGCCTGTCGCCCGACACGATCGTCAAGCTCGCCAGCAATGAAAATCCGCTGGGCATGCCGGCCTCAGCACGCGAAGCCATGATCGAGGCGGCAGTGGATCTCGGGCGCTATCCGGACGCCAATGGCTTTGCCCTCAAGGCCGCGTTGAGCAAGCGGTTTGCGCTGCCGATGGAATGGATCACGCTGGGCAACGGCAGCAATGACATTCTTGAGCTGGCTGCGCATGCATTCCTCGAGCCGGGCAAGCAGGCGATCTATTCGCAGTACTCGTTTGCTGTCTATGAGCTTGCGACGCAGGCTGTTGGGGCGCAGGCGATCGTCACCCCGGCCAAGGACTTCGGCCACGACCTGGACGCGATGCTCGCCGCAGTGACACCCAGCACCCAGCTGGTATTCATTGCCAACCCCAACAATCCCACAGGCACCTTCCTGCCCTACACAGACATCGAGCGCTTTCTCGATGCGCTGCCGCGCCATGTCGTCTGTGTGCTGGACGAGGCCTACAACGAATACCTGCCGCCGGAGCTGCGGGTGGATACGGCGCGCTGGGTGGAGCGTTACCCGAATCTGCTGATCTCGCGCACGTTCTCCAAGGCCTATGGCCTGGCCGGTCTGCGCGTGGGCTACGGGCTTGCACAGCCCGAAGTGACCGGGCTGCTCAACCGGATCCGCCAGCCCTTCAACGTCAACGCGCTGGCCCAGGCCGCAGCGGTGGCGGCCCTGGCCGATGACGAGTTCCTCGAGCGCAGCTATGCGCTGAACCAGGCCGGCCTCAAGCAGATCGGCGATGCCCTGAGCGCTCGCGGACTGCAGTGGGTGCGCAGCTATGGAAACTTCATCCTCTTCAAGGTGGGCGAGGAGGCCGCGGCGGGCGCACGCGTGAACCAGGCGCTGCTCAAGCAGGGCGTGATCGTCCGGCCGGTGGGCAACTACGGGCTGCCGCAGTGGATTCGCGTCTCCATCGGCCTGCCCGAGGAAAACGCCCGGTTCATTGCAGCGCTTGCGACGGCCCTGGCCTGAATGCA
>DASSQC010000485.1:0-5750 GCA_035702705.1 Burkholderiaceae bacterium
ACGGCACGGATCTGCACGTCGCCGGCTCTTGAAGGGGGAAGGAGCGCGAAGAATGCCACTACAAGAACCGTGAAGCGCAGGAGGTCCATTACGGCTACCCCTTCTTCACCTGCACACTAGCCGGCGGCTGTTCCTTCGCCACGATCTTCTGCGCCTGGGTGGCCACCTTGTTGACGGCGTCCAGCATGGCGGCGGCCACGACCTTGCCTTCGTTGGTGTTGCCCCAGCCCAGGCCGCCGGCGCCGCCGAGCTTGCCGAAGATCAGGCCGCCCACGCCCATGTCGGTGGCGCGTGCGGCGCCTTCGGCGGCGATCACCTGCTCGGTGGTTTCGTTGTCGGTCACGAACAGGGTGATCTGCGCCTCGGCGAACTTCACGCCGGACAGCGCGCCCGCGTACTGGCCCACGCCCGGAATCTGGCTCACCACGCCGCCGATGGCCGCGCCTGCGTTCTTCTCGCTGAACACCAGATTGGGGATGATGGTGAACTGACTCTCATAGACCTTGCCCTTGGGGTTCACGGTGCTGTTCTTGCGCGTGAGGCCCTCGTTCTGCAGATCGATCTCCTGCCTGGTGGCATTCAGGCCGATGAAGCGGTCCACCACGCGAAAGCAGCCGCTTTGCTGGAGCATGAGGCGGATGAGCGGCACGGGGCTTTCGGGCAGGTTGGGGTAACGGCCGCTGGTGGCGTAGGCGTAGCCGCGCGGGTTCTCGCTTACGGCCACCACGGCGATGGGCGCGTCACACTTGACCAGGCTCTTGGCCTCGCCCTTGGCGCCGTCCGGCCCGGCGCTGCCGGTGACCACGCTGCCCCCCTTGCCGGTTTCCACGTTGCGGGCGGCGTCCAGCGCGGCGCTGGCTTTCTCCTGCGCGCTGTGGGCGGCTTCTTTGGCGCGGTCGCAGCCGGCGAGCAGGGTGAGGGCGGCGATCAGCGCCAGGGGCAGGGCGCTGCGCTTGAACGGGGCGAACGGTTGGCGGTGGTGCATGGTTTCCCTCCGGAGGTGGCGCGGTGCCGGCACGTTGCTGGCTTGGCTGTCGCGCGAAGCGCGGGGTCGCCCAGAGGGGTTCCCGCTTGTCCCATGCGGTTCTTCAGCCATTTTGGTCTGGAAAGCCGCATGAATGCTGGATCTGGCATTTCAGATCTGCAAAGAAAACGGCCGGAAGATCCGGCCGTTGACCTCGCTACTGCAAACAGGGTGCTTACTTCTTCGGGGGCGGATTGCCCACGGCCTGACCGGCCGGCGTGCTGCCACCCTGAACACCCAGGCGGCCACCGGTCCCCAGGCCGCCCTTGACGGTCTGGGCGCGGTAGTTGCGCGCGGCCTTGACCACCTGGTTGTAGCTGTCCATGAAGGCGGCGGTGATCACCTTGCCTTCGGGCGTGTTGCTGTAGCCACCCAGGCCGGCAATGCCTGCGGCGCCGCCGAGGAAGCCCATGCCGGCGAAGTCATAGTTCTTGGCGCTGCCCTGCGCGGCGATCAGCTGCACGCTGGAGCGGGTGTCGATCATCAGCAGCACCGTGGTGGCCTCGTTGGCGCGGATGCTGCCGGCAATGGCCGTGATGGCGCCCAGTGCGCCTGTTCCGATGCCGCCGCGCATGCCGCCGGTGCCCTTTTCAGAGAACACGATCTCGGGCTTGATGATGTAGTCGGCTGCGACCATCTGGCCCTGCTGCATCGAGCTGTTGCCACGCAGTTCGCCGGAGCGGGCGAGGTTGCGCTCGCGCTCCAGGTTGTTGAAGCTGCGGCCGCGCTCCACGATCACGAAGCAGTTGCTCTGCTGGATCATCAGGCGCAGCAGGGGCACGGTGGAGCCGAGCTTGCGGTCACGGGCCGAGATCCACCATGGGGCGGTCTGGTCTTCGTCCAGTGCCACGGTGCCGAGGGTTTCGTCGCACTTTTCGAGCTGCTTGTTGGCGTTTTGTGCATCAGCGCCACCCGCGGAGCCGGTGGCGGTGGTGCCGCCGGCGCCCAGCTGGGGCATGGTGCCCTGGCAGGCGGTGAGCAGGAGCGCGCCAAAGAGCGCCGAAATCACGGCTGCGCGCTTTTGGGTAAAGACTGTCATGGTGATCCCCTTGAAAAACAGGTCGGTCCGATGCCCGATGCGGCTGCACATGCATGCCGGCCAGGCCGTCCCTTGCACCCCGAAGCGTAGCGGCAGTGCCCCGTTTGCGCTCGTTTGGTCCATGCCCGGTTCGGGGTAGCGCGAATCAGCAACACCATTGGCCGTCGAACCCGAAGCGGGCAGCGCCGGTGCGCAACGTAAGCTTGACGCATGACTCTAGGACTGACCGAGGCGGTCGCGCTGGCCGCAGGCCTGGGCTGGGCGAGCGGTTTCCGGCTCTATGCCGCCCTGCTGATTGCCGGGCTGCTGCACTTTGCCGGCTGGGTGCAGCTGCCGCCGGCGCTGCATCTGCTGGCCCATCCGGTGGTGATGGGTGCCAGCGGGGTGATGGCCGTGGTGGAGTTCATGGTCGACAAGACGCCGGGCGTGGACAGCCTGTGGGACGCCATCCACACCTTCATCCGCGTGCCGGCCGGCGCCCTGCTGGCCTATGCGGCAATTGCTGATCTGGACCCGGCCTGGGCCCTGGCGGCGGCCATCGCCGGCGGGACGCTGGCGGCCGGCACGCATGCGGCCAAGGCGGGGACGCGGGCGGCCATCAACACCAGTCCGGAACCCTTTTCAAACTGGGGTGCTTCCTTTGCCGAAGACGCGGCGGTGCTCGGTGGTGCGTGGCTGGTCTGGCAGCATCCGCTGGTGTTTCTGGGGCTGCTGTTGGTTTTTGTGCTGTTCTGCCTCTGGTGGATCCCGAAGGTGTTCCGCTTTGTTCGGGCCATTCTGCGCCGGGTGGCTGGCTGGCTGGGGTTTACGCCGCCCGCGCAGCGCCCCTGAGTTGCGCACGTGGGCACGCGGCGGCCCTAGACTTGTGGCATACCCACATACCTCCTCCCCGGAACATGACTCCAATTCGCCGAGGCCTGCAGGCCTTTGCCCAAGACTGGCGCCTGGCTGAAGTCCGCCTGCTCATCATCGCCCTGGCGCTTGCCGTGGCGGCCGTGTCGTCCGTCGGCTTTCTTGTGGACCGCTTCGAGGCGGCGCTCAAGCGCGACGCGGCGCAGCTGCTTGGGGGCGACCTCGTGCTCTCCGCGGATCGTCGCCTGCCGGCTGAGCTGATTGCGCAGGCGCAGTCGTTCGGCCTGAACGTGGCCGAGACCGTGAGCTTTCCGAGCATGGCCGCCGCCGGCGAGAACTCGGTGCTCGTGGCGGCCAAGAGCGTGACCGACGCCTACCCATTGCGCGGCGCACTCACCGTGCAGGATGCGCAGGGCAAGCAATCCGAGGTGCGCAGCGGCCCGAAGCCGGGCGAGCTGTGGGTCGAAGAGGGCCTGCTCAACAGCCTGAACCTCAAGCTGGGCGACCGGCTGCAGCTGGGCAACCTCGATCTGCCCATCACCCGCACCATCCTTGTGGAGCCCGACCGCGGTGCCCAGTTCGCGGCCTTTGCGCCGCGTGTGATGTTCAACAAGGCGGAACTCGAACGAAGCGAGCTGATTCAACCTGGCAGCCGCGTGCAGTGGCGCATGCTGTTTGCCGCCACCAACAGCGCCCAGCCGCGTGCCGTGACGCAGTGGCAAAGCCTGCTGGAAGGGCGGCTGGAGCGCGGTCAGCGCGTGGAGAGCCTGCAGCAGGGTCGTCCGGAGATGCAGCAGACCCTGGACCGCGCCCAGCGCTTCCTGTCCCTGGTGGCGCTGGTGGCGGCGCTGATTGCCAGTGTGGCTGTCTTTCTGGCAGCCCGTGAATACGTGAACCGCCAGCAGAACGGCATTGCCATTCGCCGCGCGCTCGGCCTCGACGGGCGCGAGATCATGAGCACCCTGGCGATTGAATTTGCCGTGGTGGCCGTGCTGTCCTGCGCGCTGGGTGCCACGATTGGCTGGGGCGTGCACTGGGTGCTGGCCTGGCTGCTCGCCGGGCTGGTGGGCGTGGAGCTGCCCCCGCCCACGCTGCGCCCGGTATTGGTGGGCATGGCCATCGGCGCGGTGCTCACCGCAGGCGTGGTGCTGCCGCGCGTGATGCAGCTGCGCAACGTGCCCACGCTGGCGGTCATTCGCAAGGACGTGGTGCCCATGGCGCGCGGCACCTTGCTGGCCTATGTGCTCGCGGCAGTTGGCGTATTCACGCTGCTGGTGCTGTCCGTCAGGGACACGCAGCTCGCGGTGGGCGTGGCCGGCGGGTTCGCGGTGGGCTGCCTGGTGTTTGCGCTGATCGTGCGGGGCACCACGCTCATGCTCTCGCGCTTTCGCTCCACGGCCCCGGGCTTTGCCCTGCGCAGCGCACTGGCGGCCTGCGCGCGTCGCCCGCAGGGGGTGGTGGTGCAGACCCTCGCCCTGTCGATCGGCCTGAT
Source organism: Burkholderiaceae bacterium (assembly GCA_035702705.1). GTDB lineage: Bacteria > Pseudomonadota > Gammaproteobacteria > Burkholderiales > Burkholderiaceae_C > Piscinibacterium. The sequence goes on from DASSQC010000485.1 coordinate 4,408, forward strand.
GGCCATTGCGCTGCTGGTGCTGATTCGCGGCGATCTCATTTCCGCGTGGCAACGCGCCGTCCCCACGGATGCGCCCAACCGCTTCGTCATCAACGTGCAGCCGGACCAGGTGGAGCCCTTCAAGAAGTTCGTGAGCGATCTCGGTCTGCCGGCGCCCGACCTGCAGCCGATGATCCGCGCCCGCCTCATCGAACGCAACGGTCAGGCCGTGGGGCCGGACACCTACGAGGACGACCGCGCCAAGCGCCTGGTGGACCGCGAGTTCAACGCGAGCTACTCCGCCACGCTGCCCAGCCACAACACCCTGGCTGCCGGTGCCTGGCAGAAGCCGGAGAGCATGGAAGTCAGCATGGAAACCGGCATCATGGACACGCTCAAGCTGCAGCTCGGCGACCGGCTGACCTTCGATGTGGCCGGCGAACGCGTCGAGGTGAAGATCACCAGCACGCGCAAGGTGCAGTGGGACAGCTTCAAGGTGAACTTCTTTGCCGTGAGCACGCCAGCGGCCTTCGGCAACCAGCCCAAGAGCTTCATTGCGGCCTTCAATGTGCCGGATGCCAAGGCGCGGGAGTTCCAGGCGGCCGTGAAGGTCTTTCCCAACATCACGATCGTGGATACGCGCAACGTGATCGCCCAGGTGCAGGGCGTGCTGAACCAGGTGATCCGCGCGGTTGAGTTCCTGTTCCTGTTTGCCCTGGCCGCCGGCGTGGTGGTGCTCTTCGTGGCCACCACCGCCACGCGCGATGAACGCAAGCGCGAGGCTGCGGTGATGCGCGCCCTGGGCGGCGACAGCGCGCAGATCCGCGCCACGCATGGCTGGGAATTCGCCATCATCGGTGCCATTGCCGGCCTCCTGGCAGCCACGGGTGCCAGCGTGCTGGCCTTCCTGATCGGGCGCTATGGCTTCAACTTCGCCTACATCCCGTCGCCGATGGTGGCGGCGAGCACCATCGTGGCGGGTGTGATCGTCACGCTGGCCGGCGGCTGGTGGGCCGTGCGCCGCGCCATCAATGCGCCGCCGGTGGTCACGCTGCGGGAGGCCTTGTGAGCACGGCAACGCAACAAGACGGGCCGCACGTCACGGCCTTTGAGCTGGTGGGCGGCGAGGCCAGGGTCCGTGCGCTGGTGGACCGCTTCTACGACCTGATGGATCTGGAGCCGCAGTTCGCCGGCATCCGTGCGCTGCACCCCAACACCCTGGACAGTTCGCGCGACAAGCTCTTCTGGTTCCTGTGCGGCTGGCTGGGCGGCCCGAACCACTACATCGAGCGCTTCGGCCACCCGCGGCTGCGCGCGCGGCACCTGCCCTTTCCGATCGGCGAAAGCGAGCGGGATCAATGGAT
>DASSQC010000486.1:0-5107 GCA_035702705.1 Burkholderiaceae bacterium
TGTCGCTGGTGAGGCCGATGCCCGGGCGGGCGGCGCGGAGTTTGCAGATGAGTTCGAGGTAGCGCGCGCGGGTGTAGCCGCGGTGCATGAGCTTGAGCACGCGGTCGCTGCCGCTTTGCACGGGCAGGTGCAGGAAATTGACCAGCTTGGGGTACTCGGCGTAGACGTCGATCAGACGCTGCGTCATTTCCTTGGGGTGGCTGGTGGTGTAGCGGATGCGCTGGATGCCCGGGATCTCGTGCACGTACTCCAGCAGCAGCGCGAAGTCGGCGTAGTCCTCGCTCTTGCCCATCTGACCGCGGTAGGCATTCACGTTCTGGCCCAGCAGGGTCACTTCCTTGACGCCCTGGTCGGCCAGATCGGCGATCTCGGTGAGCACGTCCTCAAAGGGCCGGCTGACCTCGGTGCCGCGGGTGTAGGGCACCACGCAGAAGCTGCAGTACTTGCTGCAGCCTTCCATGATGGAGACGAACGCCGTGGGGCCGTCCACGCGGGCCGGCGGCATGTTGTCGAACTTCTCGATCTCGGGGAAGGAGATGTCCACCTGCGAGCGGCCGGTGGCGCGCTTGGCCTCGATGAGTTCGGGCAGGCGGTGCAGGGTCTGCGGGCCGAAGACCACGTCCACATAGGGCGCACGGCTGACGATGTGCGCGCCTTCCTGGCTGGCCACGCAGCCGCCCACACCGATGATCAGGTTGGGGTTCTGCTGCTTGAGGTGCTTGACGCGCCCCAGATCGCTGAAGACCTTCTCCTGCGCCTTCTCGCGCACCGAGCAGGTGTTGAAGAGGATGACATCGGCGTCATCGGGCGTCTGGGTGAGGGTGAGCCCCTCGCTTTCGCGCAGTACGTCGGCCATCTTGTCCGAGTCGTACTCGTTCATCTGGCACCCGAAGGTGCGGATGTAGAGCTTCTTGCTTGCAGTCACTGAACACTTCCTTGCCGGGGGCCGGTGTAGAGCCGGTGCGGTAACAAAAACGCGCCAGGGTGACTGACGCGGGACGAACCTTGAAGGCAGGTGCGGGTGGGCACCTAGGGATTGCGGGCCTTCTCCGCGTCGGTGAGGATCCAGATGGTGCGGACCTCGCCGTTGGGGTTCAACGCATAGCGCACCACCGCGCCCACGGGCAGGTTGGCGTGCAGCACGATCAGGTTGTTGGCCCCGAAGATCTTTGCGCCGGCCGCCATCTTGAAGGGCTTGCCGTTGAGCAGCACGGTCGGGAACACGCCCTGGCCGATCACCGCCTTGGGCGCCACCTTCGGGTCGGCCGGAATCGGCACGGTGCGAAAGGTGGTCTGCGTCTGTGCCAGGGCAGTGCCTGCCAGGGGCAGCAGCGCCAGGGCGAACAGGGCGGGTCTGATAAGTTTGCGCATCCAGAGATTTTAGGGGCAAGGCCGCACTGTCTGCTCGCGCGGCCGGTACGGCACGCATCCGCCCCGCCGCCCGCTGTTCACGATGGTCGTCCCCCGCCGCCTGCGCAACCTGCCCGAACCGCCCGCCAGCCCCGCGCCGCAGACCTGCGCGCTCTGCGGCCGGCCCGTGCTGCCCGGCCCCTCGGCCGATGAGCATCACCTTGTGCCGCGCAGCCAGGGCGGCAAGGACAAAACGCTGATCCACCGGATCTGCCACCGCAAGATCCACTCCGTGTTCTCAGAGCGCGAACTGGCCGAGCGCTTCAACACCTGGGCGGCGCTGCGCGCGCACCCGGAAATCGCCAGCTTCATCCGCTGGGTGGCCGGCAAGCCGCCCACCTTCTACGACAACTCGCGTCGCATGAAGCGCGAGCGGCTGGCGGACTGAACGCCGCTTTTCACAGGGCACCTGGCTGCTTCCGCTGAACCCGGGGTTTCGTCGGGCACTGCCCGGCGCCGGGTGAAGAGCCGGGGCATGCAAGCCCCGGCCCCGTTGCGGTCTGACTTGGGCTTTCCGCTTGTCCCATGCGGCTTTCCAGCCAATTTGCCTTGAAGAACAGCCACCAGAGCCAATCTTCATTTTCAGGAGTCTGTGCATGACGCTCACTGAACTGCGTTACATCGTCGCCGTGGCCAAGGAGAAGCACTTCGGCCGCGCGGCCGAAACCTGCTTTGTCTCGCAGCCCACGCTTTCCGTGGCCATCAAGAAGCTCGAAGAGGAGCTGGGTGTGGTCTTGTTCGAGCGCGGCTCCACCGAGGTGTCGGTCACGCCCATGGGCGGGCAGATCGTGGAGCAGGCGCGCCGCGTGCTGGAGGAAGCCGGCCGCATCAAGGAACTGGCCAAGAGCGGCAAGAACCCGCTGGTGGGGCCGCTGAAGCTGGGCATCATCTACACCATCGGCCCCTATCTGCTGCCGCGCCTGGTGCCGGCGCTGATGAAGGCCGCGCCGCAGATGCCCCTGCTGCTGCAGGAAAACTTCACCATGAAGCTGATCGACATGCTGCGTGCCGGCGAGATCGACTGCGCCATCATGGCCCTGCCGCTGCCCGATGCCGGCCTCATGCTGCAGCCCCTGTACGACGAGCCCTTCGTCGTGGCCGTGCCCGCGGGCCACGCCTGGGAGAGCCGCAAGAGCGTGACCGCCACTGAGCTGAAGAACGAGACCATGCTCATGCTCGGCGTGGGTCACTGCTTCCGCGACCAGGTGCTGGAGGTCTGCCCCGAGATGGCGCGCTTTGCCGCCGGAGCGGACGGCGTGCAGAAGAGCTTCGAGGGCTCCTCGCTGGAGACCATCCGCCACATGGTGGCCGGCGGCATCGGCGTCACGGTGCTGCCCGCCAGCTCCGTGCCCGAGAAGCCCAGCAAGCGCGACCTGCTGCGCTACGTGCCCTTCGACAAGCCCGTGCCCGACCGCCGCGTGGTGCTGGCCTGGCGCAAGAGCTTCACGCGCCTGCCGGCGGTGGAGGCCGTGCGCCGCGCCGTGATCGACAGCGAGCTGCCCGGCGTGCGCATGCTCGACGAGGCGGCCAAGCCGCAGTGAGCGCTGCCGAACACATGCGCGGAACCTGCCGCGTGTAGGCTTGCCACACCGACACACTCAATCCTGACCCTGATCCCCCTCCGAAGGAGAACCCCATGGCCAAGAAGTCTGCCGCCAAAGCGGCCGTGTCCCCCGCCAGCGCCTCGATGATCGACATCGGCATCAGCGCCAAGGACCGCGAGAAGATCGCCGAAGGCCTCTCGCACCTGCTGGCCGACACCTACACGCTCTACCTGATGACGCACAACTTCCACTGGAACGTCACCGGCCCGCAGTTCAACACCCTGCACACCATGTTCATGACCCAGTACACCGAGCTGTGGAACGCCGTGGACCCGATCGCCGAGCGCATCCGCGCCCTGGGCTTCCACGCACCGGGCACGTATGCGCAGTTTGGCATGCTGTCCTCCATCAAGGAGCCGGGCGGTGTGCCCAAGGCCACCGAGATGATCAGCCTGCTGCACCGTGGCCACGAGGCCGTGGCCAAGACCGCGCGCGCCGTCTTCCCGCTGGCCGACAAGGCCGACGATCAGCCCACGGCCGACCTCATCACCCAGCGCCTGGACATCCACGAAAAGACCGCCTGGATGCTGCGCTCGCTGCTCGAGAGCTGATCGCGCCCGCCGCAGGGCTATCCTGCGGCCCATCCATGCCACGCGCCGCACCTGCGGCGCTTTTTTTGACATGCAAGAACGCCTCAAGCTCTATCTGCTGCTGATCCGCTGGGACAAGCCCGTGGGCACGCTGCTGCTGCTCTGGCCCACGCTTTGGGCGCTCTGGATCGCCGCCAATGGCGTGCCGCCGCTGGGCACGCTCATCGTGTTTGTGCTGGGCACCTTTTTGATGCGCTCGGCCGGCTGCGCCATCAATGACTACGCCGACCGCGACTTCGACCGCCATGTGCAGCGCACCGAGCAGCGCGTGCTCACCAGCGGCAGGATCAGCGCGAAGGAGGCGGTGGCTGTGGCTGCCGTGCTTTCACTCGTGGCCTTTGCGCTGGTGCTGACCCAGAACGCGATCACGGTGCAGCTGTCCTTTGCTGCGCTGGCGGTGGCCGCCACCTACCCCTTCTTCAAGCGCTTCTTTGCCATGCCGCAGCTGGTGCTGGGCGTGGCGTTCTCGTTCGGCATCCCCATGGCCTTTGCGGCGGTGCAGGGCGGCATTCCGCCCATGGCCTGGTGGCTGTTTGCGGCCAACCTGATCTGGACCCTGGGCTACGACACCGCCTACGCCATGGCCGACAAGCCGGACGATCTCAAGCTGGGTCTCAAGACCTCGGCCATCACCTTCGGCCGGTTTGATGCAACGGCCGTCATGGTCTGCCACATCCTGTTCATCGGCATGATGGCCCTGGCCATCGAGTACATGGGCATGGGGCTGGCGGCATGGATCGGCCTGGCCGTGGCCGCGGCCCTGTGTGGCATGCAGGCGCCCAAGGTCTTCAGCCGCGACCGCGCGGCCTGCTTTGCGGCCTTCAAGTCGAATCACTGGGTCGGGCTCGCGCTGTTTGCCGGCATCGCCCTGCAGTTTGTGCTGCGCTGAGCCCAGACCTGCGCGCTGGTGCGGCCGGAGGGCAGGTACAGCCCGGGAATTACCCGCGGTTACGAGGCTGACGCCCCCGCCGCGCGCCCGGTTTGCGAAAATCCCGCAACTCCACTCCTCAATCCGGCCAAAGTGCTGGAAGAGTCTCCTCCGATGCCCCTGCGAGATCAGCCCGTCGCCAGCTTCGACGACCCGATCGAGATGCTGAGTGTGTGCCACGGCCGCATGCAGCACGCCCTGGACACCCTGCGCCGCCTGGAAGCCTTCCTGTCCACGCGCGGGCCCAGCGAAGAATCTGCCAGCGCCGCGTCCGCGGTGCTGCGCTACTTCGACATTGCCGCGCCCCTGCACCACCAGGACGAAGACGAAGACGTCTACCCCGCGCTGCACGCCTGCGTGGCCGAAGACGACCCCCTGCGCCTCACGCTGCAGGAGCTGCACGAGGAGCACCAGAAGCTCGACGAACTCTGGGCCTTCCTGCGCACCGACCTGCAGGCCATTGCCGCCGGCGAGGCCATTCATCTCGACGGCGCGCTGGTCCGCCAGTTCCGCGACGCCACGCAGCGCCATCTCGCCATCGAAGACAGCATCGTGCTGCCCTATGCGCAGCGCCT
>DASSQC010000487.1:0-5017 GCA_035702705.1 Burkholderiaceae bacterium
GCCGACGCACGCCGCTTCTGCCGAGACCACGGCCTGTCCCGCGAGGACACCCGACTGGTCGTGTTCCTGGTCGAGCACCACCTGACCATGAGCAAGACGGCCCAGAAGATGGACATCACCGACCCGCAGGTGGTCAGTCAATTCACGCAACTCGTCCGCGATGAGCGCCGGCTCACGGCGCTCTACCTGCTGACAGTTGCGGACATTCGCGGCACGAGCCCCAAAGTCTGGAACAGCTGGAAGGGCAAGCTGCTCGAGGATCTCTACAGGGCCAGTCTGCGCCAGCTGGGCGGCAAGCGCGTCGATACACAAACGGAGCTTGCAGCGCGCCGCGCAGAGGCACAACGGCTGCTGCGCCTGCATGCCTTGCCCGAAGGATCTGAAGACAGCCTGTGGCAGCGTCTCGACGTGGCATTCTTCGTGCGCAATGAGCCGGCCGACATCGCCTGGATGACCCGGATGCTCCTTGGCAAGGAAGACCGGCAGGACGGTTTCGTGCAGGTACGCGTTGCGCCAGGCGGTGTCGGCGTGCAGGTGATGGTCTATGCGCCGGACCAGCCCGATCTTTTTGCACGAACCTGCGGCTTCTTCAATGAAGCCGGCTTCAGCATCCTGGACGCCCGTGTCCACACGACTCGGACGGGTCACGCGCTCGACACCTTTGTGGTCCATGACGAATCACGCGCCGAGCACTATCGCGACATCATCTCGCTGCTCGAGCACGAGCTGACCGCCCGGCTGGCAGCGCGCACTCCGCTGGCACCCCCAGTACTCGGACGCCTGCCCCGCAAGTCGCGCGTGTTCCCGATTCCGCCGATCGTCGATCTGCGTCCCGACGAGAAGGGTTCGGTCGGGACGCTGTCGCTCACTGCAGCCAACCGCAATGGCCTGCTCTACACCGTGACCTATCTGCTCTCGCAGTATCGCGCCAACGTGCGCATGGCGAAGATTGCCACGCTCGGAGAACGGGTGGAGGACACCTTCCTGATCGACGGCCCGATCATGTCCGATCCCAAGCAGCAGATCCAACTGGAGAAGGCACTGCTCGAGGCCCTCGCCTGAACGTCCGCGCCTGGACCACCGCGCTCCAGTTCAGGGCTGCACCGTGCGCAAGGCCAGCTTGAGGTCTGCCCAAGCTTTGGCCTTTTCCTCGGGCTGACGCAGCAGGTAGGCCGGGTGATAGGTCACCACCGCCGGGATGAGCCGCCCGGCTATGTCGATGTAATGGCATCGTCCGCGCAGCGAGGCGATGCTGCCTTCGGAGCGCAAGAGCGTGGATGCCGCGTACTTGCCCATCAGCAGGAGAAAGTCCGGCTGCGCCAGCTCGATCTGCCTGAGCAGGTAGGGGGAACATGCGGCGACCTCGGCAACCTCGGGATTGCGGTTGCCTGGCGGGCGGCACTTCAGAACGTTGGCGATCAAGGCATTGCGGTCTCGCGCCGCACCGACGGCGCGCAGCATGTTGTCGAGCAGCTTGCCCGCCTGCCCCACAAACGGTTCGCCTTGCTGGTCCTCGTCAGCACCCGGGGCTTCACCGATGACCATCCAGCGCGCGCCGGGCTGTCCTGCTGCGAATACCGTCTGCTTGCGTGACTTGCACAGACCGCAGCGGGTACATGCAGCCACCGTGCGCTCCAGATCGCCCCAATCGAGGGCATCCAGGTCCGGCCCATGCGACCTGGCTACCTGTGCTGGCTCGCCAGGAGCCTCAGCCTGCAGCCCCGGCTTGTGCGCAGGCGGGTCCTCCTCTGTGGTCACCGCGGTGCTCGGGTCGACTGGTGCCTCGTGCGACGGCTGCGCGCCGCGCAGGGCCCAAACCGCAATGTCCAGTGCATCGAGAATTTGCCTCTGACGCGCATTCATCGAACGGGCTCCTTCAGCAGCGCCTTGCGCATCACCACTGCATCTTCCCGGCCCCGCTGTGCTGGGTAGTAACCACGACGCATGCCGATACGGACAAAGCCGAGGTGTTCATAGACGCGACGCGCATGCTCGTTGCTCGGCCGCACCTCGAGTAGCAATGCGCTGCAGCCTCCGTCTTCTGCAATGCGTGCCGCATGCTGCAGCAACACGCGAGACAGGCCCCGACCGCGAAATTCGGCGTCCACGGTGATGTTCAGGATGTGCAGATCGTCGACAGCATTCATCAGCACGACGTAGCCGGCCAGCGCATCGCCGACATGCATGACCGTGCAGACATAGCCCGCGTCCAGAGAGTCGGCGAAGTTCTGCCGGCTCCATGGGAAGGCGTAGGTGTGGTTCTCGATGCGCAACACCCCATCGAGCAGCTCGGCAGTCATCGGTGCAAGCGCGATCTGCGCACCCTGGCGCGGTGCATCGTCTGCGTCGCCGTGGATCGAGGCCAGCTCAGGCTGCATGACCAAGCTCCCGGCGCTGTTCAATGGTCAGCGCGACCTCGTTGCGCACGTACATTGGATTCAGCGCATGTGCTGCAACGCCCTGCAGCCTCCAGTCATGCCGGGCGAGCAAGAATCTCAGGACCCCAGCAGCGCTGGGCTCCGCGGCAAGCCAACGCGTCGTGACAGGAAGCGTCGCTCTCGCCGCGTCAAGCACGTCCGCATCGAGATTGGAAAGGACGCAGGAAAAGCCGGCATCGACATGGCTGCGCAGCGCTGCAGGTGGGCCGACGCGCGGCTCGCTCGCCCACCGCCCATCGGCACGCAGGAGAGCGTGATACACCTCACCCATGCGGGCGTCGAGGACGCACAGCGTGGTGCCGTCGATGGCGCTCGAGGCGGCGTCAGGGGCCTGGAAGCGCATCGCAGCAAGTGCGCTGACCGGAATGATCGGCAGCGACCACGCCAGCGACAAGCCCTGTACGGCAGCAATGGCGGTTCTTACGCCGGTGAAGGCACCCGGCCCGACGTCCACCGCCAGGGCCTCGAGTTGTCGCGCATCGAGCCCCGCATCGGCCAGCACGCTGCGCACCATGTCGAGCAAGACCGCCGAGTGCCGTCGCTTCTCGCCGCTCGCACGCGTGAACAGCTGGTCACCTGCGGTAACGGCGACAGACAAGGATTCCGTGCTGGAAGCGAGGGCAAGCACCTGCATGCATGCAAGTGTAGTGAGCGCGCTGACCTGTCCTGCGGTGACGCCCGCGGCGGGGAGCACCTAGCTGCCGCTGGTGCCCGGCTGATCAGTGCCGTAGCGGCGGCGCATGTCGCGAATCTGCTCACGCAGCTGCGCACGCTCCTCTGCCGAAAGACGACGTGGGCCCACGGCCGATCCAGTGGCGGCTGGGGCGCGCGGCTCGGTGGCCGGGGCGCTCGGCTGCGCGGGTTCGGGCTTTTTGGAGGCCGGATCGAGCACCGGTGTGCGTGGCATGCTCGCTGGCTGCACAGGCTTGCTGGTGCCGTGGGGAACTGGGCCCTGGGCCAGCAGCTGCGGCGCACGCTCGCGCGCGAGCAAAGGCTGCTCAGCGAGAGCCAGCACCAGCACGCTCATGAACACCAGCCGTATCACGATCTCACCTTCACGAAAAACCCAGCGCATTCAGCGTTCGAAGTGCAAACCAAAGCCCGGGCAGGGATCTGATCGACCCCGATGCGACACCGGTCACTGGCGGGATTGCCCTTGACGCCAGGCTGCACGGTACGCCACCGCCTGCGCAGCATATGGCTGCACCAATGCTCGTTTCCTGCAGGTTTTGTAACGCGCTGTTTCGTGCGTGATGCCGGCTCGTGCGCAGCGGAACGCGAGGTTGGCTAGCATCAAGCTTTTGGCCTGTTCGTTCGGCCGCGAAACGACATAGGGAGATGCACCGTGACCCGACCCAAGCGCATCCTGGTGGTGGACGACGATGTCCGGCTGCGCGAGCTGCTGCGCCGTTATCTCGGCGAGCAGGGCTTCGACGTGATGGTGGCCGAGGACGGCAATCGCATGACCCGCCTCACACAGCGTGAACGCTTCGATCTCTATGTGCTCGACCTGATGATGCCGGGAGAAGACGGCCTGTCGTTTCTCAAGCGCATTCGTTCGTCGGGCGATGAAACGCCCGTCGTGATGCTGACGGCCAAGGGCGAGGACGTGGACCGCATCATCGGCCTGGAGCTCGGTGCCGACGATTACCTTGGCAAGCCCTTCAACCCCCGTGAGCTCATGGCACGGATTGCGGCGGTGCTGCGCCGCGCGCCCGAGCCCGAGATTCCCGGCGCACCGTCCCAGAACGAGGAGATGGTCGAGTTCGGCCCCTTCAGGCTCGATCTGGCACGACGCACCCTCACCAAGGACGGCGAAACGATCGAGATCACGAGTGGCGAATTTGCCGTGCTCAAGGTGTTTGCCCGCCATCCGCGCGTGGCACTGTCGCGCGAAAAGCTGATGGAGATGGCACGTGGCCGCGAGTTGCAGGCCTTCGACCGCAGCCTCGACGTGCAGATCTCGCGCCTGCGCAAGCTCATCGAGACCGACCCCTCGAAGCCCGCCTACATCCAGACCGTCTGGGGTGTGGGCTACGTCTTCATTCCAACTCCCTGACCTGGTCGCCCTGACCTTGATACGCCGCCTCATCAGCCTGGCCTGATGCGCCTGTCCTTCTTTGCGCGCACCCTGCTGCTGCTGCTGACCTTGCTGGCAGCCAGCCTGCTGGTGGTCGGCCAGAGCTTTCGCACACTCGACCTGGAGCCACGTGCCCGCCAGCTGGCTCAGCAGGTGGTGGCCATCGTCAACCTGACGCGCTTTGCGCTGGTCTATGCCGACCCGATCGGCCGCCAGGCCTTTCTCGCCGAGCTGCAGGAAAACGAGCGCGTCCAGGTCTACCTGGTCGAACCCACCGACAAGATCGAGCCGCCCAGCGGCGACCTGCTCTCCCAGCGCTTCATCGAGTACGTCACCCGCTCCCTGGGCACGCAAACCACCTTTGCGCGCACAGTCAACGGCCTGCCCGGCGTCTGGATCAGCTTCACCATCGAGACCGACCAGTACTGGCTGCGTCTGGAGCGCGAGCGGCTCGAGCGCAATCCGGGCCTGGCCTGGCTGTTCTGGGGCTTTGGCGCCC
>DASSQC010000488.1:0-2283 GCA_035702705.1 Burkholderiaceae bacterium
GGTGCTCGTCGGCATCGGCGTGTTCGGCCAGCGCATCAAAACTCATCAGCCGGCTGGTGGCCCAGCCCGAGATCAGCAGCGGACTGATGGCGCCCACCAGCGGGATGAACCACAGCGGAATCGTCAGGACCCAGAGCAGCGCCCACACTCCGGTGACCAGCAGCGCATTGCCAACGCTGCCCACCAGCGAGGCTCCGCGCCGCCGCGCGAGCGTGGGGTAAGCCCGCTCGCCCACGTGGCGCAGGATGAAAGGCATCCCCGCCACGGAGATCATGACCAGAGCCGTGGCCGCCACCAGCGGCACCACCAGCAACATGCCCAGCAGCGGCGCCAGCAAGGTACGCACACCGTCGCCGCCCATGGCCTTGAGCATCCAGCTCACGGTGGCGCTGTCGCGCGTGGCGGCCACGCCCTGCGACAGCAGCGCCACCCAGTCGTCCCAGAGGAACCAGCCCACGGCTGCCCAGATCGCGCCGGCCAGCAGGAAGGGCACGAGCGTGAGCAGCAGCATGCGTGGATGAAAGACGCCGGTCAGGCCCGTGACGAAGGCAAGCAGGGTGCGCTGCATGGATAGACGATGGCTGGAGGCTGAGTCGAGCGCCGGATTATCGACGGTGCGCCCTCAGGGGCTGCACAAGGGGTTCGCGTGTCGCTGCGGACGTCGCTGCGCGGCTCCGCCGCCGCATCAGGCGCTGCGCAGGCCCAGCAGGCGCTTGACGCCCAGCCACTGCTGCGCCCAGAAGCCCTGGCCGTACTCGCGGCCGGCGAGCTGATCGCGGATGCCGGTGGGCTCGTAGACATCGGTGAAGTCCGCCGTACGGAAGAGCACGTCCCAGATGCTGAACAGCACACCGAAGTTCACGCCCTGATGGGCCCCCTCATGCCCCACGCCGATGGCATGGTGGCGACGATGGAACTGCGGGCTCACCAGCAGCCAGCGCAGCGGCCCGAAGCGCAGACGCACATTGGCATGCGACAGGCTCTGCATGACCCGCGATGCGATCACCAGCCCGATGAACTGCGCCGGCTCGACACCGATCACCAGGGCCAGCGCCACCAGGATCGCGTCGCGCAGCGCGTCGTCCAGCAAATGGTTGCGGTTGTCGCTCCAGAGCGTCATGTGCCGCGCGCTGTGGTGCAGCGCATGCAGGGCCCACCAGCGGTTGAACTGATGCTGGCCACGGTGAATCCAGTAGTCGACGAAGTCCAGGATCAGCAGATACACCGCAAACTGCAGCAGCGCGTGGCTGCCCAGCCAGGGCAGCACGGTATCCAGCGTCCAGCGCTCCACACCGGCCAGGCGCAGCTCGCCCTCTATGGCATCAGCAATCGGTGTGAGCACAAAGAACATCAGCAGCGAGAAGCCACCCAGCCGGTGCAGCAGGGTGTAAATGAAGTCCGTACGCACCGCGCGGCGCCGCTCGACCGTGGCGGGCTCGGCCTCCGCCGGCCACAGCTTCTCCAGCGGCCGCAACAGCGCAAACAGCAGCAGCACCTCCAGCACCCCGAGCAGGAACCACTCGGTGGCGTTGTAGCCATCCTCGATGTAGGGCGAAAGGCCCAGCGCGTGCATGGCCGGTGCCAGCAACTGCGTGAACAGCCAGGCCTGCACCTGGGTGAAGGCCTCGGTCACGCCACCGATGAGCGACTGCATCACTTCCATAGGTCGCGGTACTGCGGATGATCCTTGAGCGTGGCAAAGCACATGCCGCGCTGCTTCAAACCGGTGATCAGCGGCTCCAGTACGCCGGGCGCCCAGGGCTCGCGCCGCGACCAGATGCCCAGATGCGCCATGGTGATATCGCCATCGCGCAGGTCGCGCAGGGCGCGCTTCAGGAGCGCATCGTTGGAGTAGGCCTCACTGGACAGTTCATCGCCCAAAAAGCCTGCTGGCGCCCAGCCCACATGGCGGTAGCCGCAATCCAGCGCAGCGGCCAAGGTGACCGGGTTGGTGCGCCCGCCGGGCGCGCGCCACAGCGGTGCCACGCCCTGCCCCGTGAACTCCTTCACGCGCGCGTCCACCCGCTTGAGTTCGCTGCAGAACTGCGCCGGGGTCCAGCTCAGATCCTTGCCGGCGTTCGCACCGAACTGAGGGCGCACGGTGATGGTGCCGTCGGCATTGGCCTTGCGGAAGTACACGTGATCGAAGGTATGGGTGCCGAGCAGATGGCCTTCGCCGGCCAGGCGCTTCCAGTAGGGTCCCCAGCTTGCGTCCAGCGAGTAGTCCCCGCGCGTGGTCTTCTCGTTGGCCAGGAAGAAGGTGGCCTTGATCTGGTGCTTCTT
>DASSQC010000489.1:0-3069 GCA_035702705.1 Burkholderiaceae bacterium
GGCAGGTGGCCGGCGACGCCAACCTCGCTGGCGAGATGTACCCCGACCAGTCCCTGTACCCGGCCAACTCGGTGCCGCAGGTGGTCAAGCGCATCAATAACACCTTCACCCGCGCCGACCAGATCCAGTGGAGCGAAGGCAAGAACGACATCGACTTCTTCGCGCCCATCGTGGCCGATGCGGAAGCCGGCTTCGGCGGCGTGCTGAATGCCTTCGAACTGATGAAGGCCATGATCGAGGCCGGCGCCTCGGGCGTGCACTTCGAAGACCAGCTCGCCTCCGTGAAGAAGTGCGGCCACATGGGCGGCAAGGTGCTCGTGCCCACGCGTGAAGCGGTGGCCAAGCTGATCGCCGCCCGCCTGGCGGCCGATGTGATGGGCGTGGCCACGCTGCTCGTCGCCCGCACGGATGCCGAAGCCGCCGACCTGGTCACCAGCGACGTGGACGACACCGACAAGCCCTTCTGCACCGGCGAGCGCACGGTCGAAGGCTTCTACCGCACCAAGCCGGGTCTGGATCAAGCGGTGAGCCGCGGTCTGGCCTACGCGCCCTACGCCGACCTCGTGTGGTGCGAGACCGGCAAGCCCGATCTGGCCTACGCCAAGGCCTTTGCCGAGGCGATCCACAAGCACTTCCCGGGCAAGATGCTGGCCTACAACTGTTCGCCCTCGTTCAACTGGAAGAAGAACCTGGACGACGCGACGATCGCCAAGTTCCAGCGCGAACTCGGCGCCATGGGCTACAAGTTCCAGTTCATCACCCTGGCCGGCTTCCACAGCCTGAACTACTCCATGTTCAACCTGGCCTATGGCTACGCCCGCGAGAACATGAGCGCCTTCGTGCAGCTGCAGGAGGCCGAATTTGCCGCCGCAGAGAAGGGCTTCACCGCAGTGAAGCACCAGCGCGAGGTCGGCACCGGCTACTTCGACGCCGTGACCACCACGATCGAGAAGGAAGCCTCGACCGCAGCCCTGAAGGGCTCGACGGAGGACGAACAGTTCTTCGACAAGAAGGTGGCGTAAAGATTTGAGGTGAGCAAGCCCGCCGGGCACTGCAGCAGCGCAGTGCACCGGGCGCGGCAGGAGGAGACGGCGGAGACTGCCTGCGGGACACACCGCAGCGGCCCGCCCGCCTGGCCGGCATCCGCAAGGAGCCGGCCTTTTTCTTTTGTGTCCCATGCGGTGCTGCGCGCGCCGCTTGCGCACTGCGGTGCGCTGCGGCGATCTGGTCGGTGAATGCTGCGCTGTTTCGCGCTTCAGATGGCGCAATCCATGCCGAAAATCAGGACAGGCCCCACTCCATCCCCCTGCGTCACACCATGGCCCAAGCAATGACCCCGGTCGATCCGCGGTCGATCCCCATCGGCAAGCCGCTGCGCGACCCCGTGTATGCGCGCGACGGCACGCTGCTGCTTGCCAAGGGTCAGGTCGTCCCCAACGTGCAGTCCCTCGAGCGCATCAAGGGCAACGGTTTCTTCCGCCCGTCCTTCCTGGAGACTCAGTTGCTGGCTGAGATGCCGCGTCTGGAGGATCATCATCGGCCGGAGCTGCTGCACCCCAATGCGCCGCCCGAACCCGAGAAGCCCCGGCCCGTGGTGGGCTCGGTGGGCAAGAAGGCACGCCGCCCGGTCTCCAGTTCGCGCATGCTGCGCATCACGGCCGCCGGCGGATCGGAGAGCTTCAACGTCCTGCTGATCGGCGGTGTGGAGGGCAAGTCGCTGGTCATTACCGCCCCCGAGCGCGACGGCAAGCTGGTCTTCGTCAAGGAAGGCCAGGCCTGGGACATCCGCGGTTTTTCGGGCCAGGAGGTGTTCACCTTCCAGCTGGAAGTGACCAAGGTCGTGTTCTCGCCCTATCCCTATCTGCACATGAGCTGGCCCCTGCCCACGGCGGTGAGCCGTGCGCCGGTGCGTTCGACCCGCCGCGCCAACTGCACGCTGCCCTATGTGATCAAGCGCAACGTGCAGCGCCCGCACATGGGTGAGATGCGCACCGAGCTGGAGGAGACGCACGGCGTCATCCTCGACATCAGCGAGTCCGGTTGCCGTGTGGGCACCGACCGCCGCCTGCCCAATGACGGCTCCTCGCTGGAACTGGCCTTCCGGCTGCGCCTGGGCGAGGTGGTTCGCCTGATCAAGCTCGACGCCTACGTGGTGCGCGAGCTCGATCCCTTCGGCGAACACGAATATGTCTACGGGCTGAGCTTCACCCCGGCCGATGAAGAGACCTGGCTGGCCATCCACGCCTTCGTGCTGCAGCAGCTGGTCGCCGAGCTCGAGGCGCCGATCTACGCCGTGGATGACTGAATTCGATGCATGAAGCTGGCCGAAAATGCCGGTATTCATGCAGATCCGGTGTGCTGACCGACTCAGGAAGTCCGCCAGACAAGCGGAGCAGGTCGCATCCCAGGGAGCATCATTTTCTGGCTGAAAATGACGCAACCAACTGGCCGAAAGCGCAGGGTGGTGCGTGCATCCAGCCCCCGGTGCCTGCGAATCGCCTGAACGCGCCGTCAATACGCCGGCACGCACCCGCCAGCCCCCCGCGCCCTCAAGCGTCCTCAGGCGTCCTCAAGCGCCCCAATACGCCGGGTTGGCATAGGTCTGCTTGAGCGTGTCGATCAGCACGCGTACCCGCAGCGGCAGGTGGCGGCGTTGCGGAAACACGGCATAGATGCCCGTGGGCGGCGCTGCGAACTCATCCAGCACCGTCGCCAGGCGCCCGGCCGCCACGTCTGCACCCACCTCCCACCAGCTGCGCCAGGCCAGGCCGCAGCCGGCCAGGGCCCATTCGTGCAGCACCGCGCCGTCGCTGCATTCCAGATAGGGCTGCGGGCGGATCAGCTGGGTCTCGCCGTTCACGCTGAACTGCCAGCCGCGCTGGCCGCTGCCGGGGCCGAGTGCCGGGCCCAGCGTCAGGCAGCGGTGTTTCGAGAGTTCTTCCAGCGCGCGTGGCGCGCCGGCGCGCTTCAGGTAGCTGGGCGCCGCCACCAGCACGCGGCGGTTGTCGGCCAGGCGCAAGGCCACGAGGCCCGAGTCCGCCAGAGCGCCGATCCGGATCGCGCAGTCGA
>DASSQC010000490.1:0-11651 GCA_035702705.1 Burkholderiaceae bacterium
GACGTTGCTGATCACCAGGATCTGCGTCAGCGCAAAGGCCACGCGGGCGCGCAGCTGGTCATCACCGTAGAGCCACTGCTGCCACATGGCTTCGTAGCTCATTTCCTCGGTGTAGCGGCCCAGCGGGAAGTCGCGGCTGCGCTCGCGCGCGCGCTGGCTGTTGATGTAGGCCATGTGCGAGGCGGCCGGCGCGCGGAACTGATCCCAGAGCCAGGCTTCGTAGCCGTTGTTGCGCACGTACTCGATGTCGTCCAGCGAGCGTGCGCCGAAGGTGGCCTGCGCCACGAAGCGGGCGGCATCCTCGAAGCTGGGCTTGCTGGCCGCATCGGGCGCCGCCGGTCGGGTGGCCGCCAGGGCGTTGGCGCCGGGCGGCGGCGGGCTGCTGCCACCGCTGCCGCAGGCGGCGATGCCGATGACCGCGAGCGTCAGAAGCGCGGCCTGCGCCCAGCGCTGCAGGCGCCAGCCTGCAGCCGGGTGAATGGAATCCTGATTCATTGTTGTTGCCTCCCTGCACAGCAGGTCTACGGATCCGATGCGTGCAGCCGCCCCAATCGGCCGCAATTCGCACATGACCGAACGCTAGGTGCATGGAAAGCACCCCGCCAGCGGCCCCCGGTTACGGCATGTAATTCCTCTACGCAAACGCTGGGATGCGCAACATTGGTGCAATGCACCATGATGAAAAGCGGGCTTTTCTCTTATCTGGCGTGGAGGAGCTGCTCGGTTTGTGTTGCAAAGCAGCATTCGGTACATACACTTCACGAAGACGGTTGCGCCACCCGCGCACCATGTTTCTGGAGGCTGACCATGCCGAACGAGCCCATCCTGTCCCAGCCCGTCGCCCCGACGCTCCACGGCCTGGGCCCGACCGATCTGCCCGCCATCCGCGCCCATTACCTGGCGCTGCCGGATTCCGACCGGCTCTATCGCTTCGGCCACTTCGCCAGCGACGCGGCGGTGCTGGCGCACTGCGAACAGCTCGAGCGCCGCCCGGTCACCCTGTTCGGTGCCTTCGATGCCCAGGGTCGACTGATCGCGCTGGCCGAAGCCGCGCCCTACATGAGTGCCATGGAACTGGGGCTGAGCGTGCTGCCCGCAGCGCGCCGCCAGGGCCTGGGTCAGGCGCTGCTTGCTGCGGCCGCCGCGCATGCGCGCGAGGTCGGCTATCGCCGCCTGTATGTGAGCTGCCTGGCCGAGAACACGCCGATGCGTGCATTGGCCCGGGCCGCCGGCATGCAGGTGCAGTGCGAGGGTGCCGACGCCCATGGCTACCTGGTGATCGACGACGACGTGCCGGCTGCCCCGCAGGCCGTGACGCGGGATGCCGCGCCCCAGCGCTCGCCCACGGCCGCCCCGTATGACTGGATCCAGCCCTGGCAGCTTGCACAGCAGCTGGGCGAGGCATTCACGCGCAGCTGGATCGACACCCTGCGCCTGGGCCAGCAGGCCTCATGGCCGGCCTGGCAGGTCTGGCCGCGGGCTGCTGCATCGGCGGCCAAGGCACGCGAGTTCACGCACGGCATGAGCTGAAGGCTTGGGCGGCGCAGGCTGCCGAGCCAATGCAAAAGGGCCGCGTCTGCGGCCCTTTGCGTTCCGGGGGGTGTCAGCGGCTCAGAAGAAGGCCTGGATCCCGGTCTGCGCACGCCCGAGGATGAGCGCGTGGATGTCATGCGTGCCTTCGTAGGTGTTCACCACCTCCAGGTTCACGAGGTGACGGGCCACACCGTATTCGTCGGAAATGCCGTTGCCGCCCATCATGTCGCGCGCCAGGCGGGCGATCTCCAGGCTCTTGCCGCAGGAGTTGCGCTTCATGATGCTGGTGATCTCCACCGCACCCTTGCCTTCCTCCTTCATGCGGCCCAGGCGCAGGCAGCCCTGCAGGCCGAGGGTGATCTCGGTCTGCATGTCGGCCAGCTTCTTCTGGATCAGCTGGTTGGCGGCCAGGGGCCGGCCGAACTGCTTGCGATCCAACACGTATTGGCGGGCGCGGAACCAGCAGTCTTCGGCGGCACCCAGCGTGCCCCAGGCAATGCCGTAGCGCGCGCTGTTCAGGCAGGTGAAGGGGCCTTTCAGGCCGCGCACATCGGGAAAGGCGTTTTCTTCCGGGCAGAAGACCTCGTCCATCACGATCTCGCCGGTGATCGAGGCGCGCAGACCCACCTTGCCGTGGATGGCGGGTGCGGAGAGGCCCTTGAAGCCCTTTTCCAGCACGAAGCCGCGGATCGCGCCTTCATCGTCCTTGGCCCAGACCACGAACACATCGGCGATCGGACTGTTGCTGATCCACATCTTGCTGCCCGTAAGGCTGTAGCCACCGTCCACCTTGCGGGCGCGGGTAATCATGCTGGCGGGGTCGCTGCCGTGGTTGGGTTCGGTCAGGCCGAAGCAGCCGATCCATTCGCCCGTGGCCAGTTTGGGCAGGTACTTGCGGCGTTGCTCCTCGGTGCCGAATTCGTAGATCGGCAGCATGACCAGCGAGCTCTGCACGCTCATCATGCTGCGGTAGCCGGAGTCCACGCGCTCGACTTCGCGCGCGATCAGGCCGTAGGCCACGTAGCCCAGGCCCGGCCCGCCGTATTCGGTGGGGATGGTCGGGCCGAGCAGGCCCAGTTCGCCCATCTCGCGGAAGATTGCCGGATCGGTCTGCTCGTTGCGGAAGGCGAGCGTGACGCGCGGGGCCAGTTTGTCCTGGCAGTAGGCGCGGGCGGCATCGCGGATCATCCGCTCGTCGTCGGTGAGTTGTTCTTCGAGCAACAGCGGGTCATCCCACTGGAAGGGGCGGCTGCTGTGGGCGGACGAATGGATCTTCGCGATCGACAGGTCTGGGGCGTTCATGGCTGAAGGGGCTGAAAGGTCCGAATGGCGGCAGTGTAGGCCGGCAGGCCGGTGGGCCGCGAACAAGGCGGCTGTTGTGCCCCATTTCGCGGCATCGCGAACAGGCCTGTCCACCTAATGTTCAACACAGTCAAACCGAAACCATGAAGCATGGCGGCCCGCGAACAACGAGGGCGCGCCACATCGCTTGCACAGGCTGTCCACCAGGAGACTTGTAGCCATGAATGCCTTGTTCAAACTCAGGATCGGCGCGCGGCTGGCCGCCGGTTTTGCGGTCGTGCTGCTGATTGCCGTGGCCGTGGCTGCGGTCGGGTTGTGGCAGCTGGTCGCGCAAAAGCGCATGACCGAGCAGATCATTGAATCCGACATGCGCAAGGTCACGCTGGCGGCTGACTGGGTGGGCGCAGTCGAGATCAACTGGACCCGCACCCGCGCCATCCTGCGCTCGGCCGATCCCATGTTCGGTGACGAGCTCAAGGTCGAGATCGACGCCACCTCCAAGCAGATCTCCGAGGTGCAGAAGGCCATCGAACCCATGGTGGAAAGTGAAGCCGGCAAGGCGGCGCTGGCCGAGATTGCCAAGGCGCGCGAGGCCTATCGCGCCAAGCGCCAGGAATTCCTCAAGAAGTTCGAGAGTGGCCAGGACCTCGGGCCGCGCGTGAATTCCGACCTCGGCCCCCTGGCCAAGGCCTACATCGATGCCATCCGCGCCTTCCAGAAGCTGGAGCGTGATCGCCTGCAGACCGCCGAGGCGCAGGCGCAGCGCGACTTCCAGCGCGGCGCGGCCGTGCTCATTGGCGGCTGCCTGGTGTCGATTCTGCTGGGCGCCGGCTTTGCCTGGCTGCTGGCCCGGTCGATCGTGCTGCCCTTGCGGCGCGCATCGGAAAGCGCCGAGCGCATGGCCACAGGCGACCTGACCGAGCAGATCGAGGTGCAGGGCCGCGACGAGGCCGCCGACATGCTGCGTGCCCTTGCACGCATGCAGGGCAGCTTCCGCGACGTGGTGGGCCGGGTGCGCAGCGGCGTGGACAACGTGGCCACCGCTGCGGCTCAGATCGCCAGCGGCAACCAGGATCTCTCCAGCCGCACCGAGCAGCAGGCCAGCAACCTGCAGCAGACCGCCGCCTCCATGGACCAGATGACCAGCACCGTGGGTCAGGCCGCAGAGAACGCCCGCCAGGCCAACCAGCTCGCCCTGTCGGCCACCGACGTGGCCAACCGCGGCGGTGAAGCGGTCGGTCAGGTTGTGGCGCAGATGAACGAGATCTCCGCATCGAGCAGGAAGATCAGCGAGATCATCAGCGTGATCGATGGCATCGCCTTCCAGACCAACATCCTGGCGCTCAATGCTGCCGTGGAAGCCGCGCGTGCCGGCGAGCAGGGCCGCGGCTTTGCCGTGGTGGCCACCGAGGTGCGCACGCTCGCGCAGCGCAGCGCCGAGGCCGCCCGCGAGATCAAGACCCTGATCGCCTCCAGCGTCGAGAAGGTCGAGGTCGGGACGCAGATGGTGGATGCGGCCGGCAAGACCATGGAAGACCTGGTCGCGCAGGTGCGCCGCGTGGGCGACCTGATCGGCGAGATCACTGCGGCCAGCCAGGAGCAGACCTCCGGCATCACGCAGATCAACCAGGCGGTGGGCCAGCTCGACCAGATGACGCAGCAGAACGCCGCGCTGGTGGAGGAGAACGCCGCGGCCGCCGACTCCATGCGCCAGCAGGCCGACGGGCTGCAGCAGGCCGTGGGTGTGTTCAGGCTCAGCGCGGCCTGAGTGCAGCCTGCGGGCGGATTGCCGGCGAGTCTGAAAACCATCGTTTTCGGACTGAAAAATCAACAAGCTGAAAAGCCACTTGTCGCGCATCTGATGCGCGACAAGTGGCTTTCTGTCATTCAAATTAGACTGATTTCGGACAAGCAAGACGGCACACGTGCCGTCCGTGCGCAGAGCCCGGTCATCGCCGTGCAGCGGCAGCATCCACCGCCGCGGGCCGAGGCCGGTCCGTCATGCGGCGCTCAAAGCACCGTGCGCACCTGCCACAGCTCGGCAAACAGCACCGTATCCAGCTGGCGGCGCAGATAAGGCACGCCGGCCGTGCCGCCGGTGCCGGTCTTGAAGCCGATGATGCGCTCCACCGTGGTCACGTGTCGGTGGCGCCACTGGCGGAAGGCGTCCTCCAGGTCCATCAGCTCCTCGGCCAGCTGATACAGGTCCCACTGCGCCTGGGGCGCGCGATAGACCGCCAGCCAGGCCGCCTCGACCTGCGCGTCGTAGTCGCGCTTGGTGGTCCAGTCGCGCTCCACGGCGTCGATGGCGAAGCCCTTGCGCGCCAGCAGGCGGATGGCCTCGTCGTACAGCGAGGGTGAATCGAAGGCGCGCTGCACCTGTTCGAGCAGGTCCGCACGGTGGGCGTGCGGCTTGAGCATGGCTGCATTCTTGTTGCCCAGCAGGTACTCGATCTCGCGGTACTGGTAACTCTGGAAGCCCGAGCTGTGGCCCAGATACGGCCGGATCGCGCTGTATTCGGACGGCGTCATGGTGGCCAGAACATCCCAGGCATGCACCAGCTGCTCCATGATGCGCGAGACCCGCGCCAGCATCTTGAAGGCGGGCGGCAGCTCATCCGCGGCGACGCAGGCAATCGCCGCGCGCAGCTCGTGCAGCATCAGCTTCATCCAGAGCTCGCTGGTCTGGTGCTGCACGATGAAGAGCATCTCGTTGTGATCGGGGCTCCTCGGATGCTGCGCTGTCAGGATGGCGTCCAGGCCGAGGTAGTCCCCGTAGGACATGTCCTTGGAGAAATCCTTCTTGGCATCCAGTGCGGCGTCGGGGTGGTGATAGGTGGACATGGTTCAGGTCACCGCGTTGCGCTTGGCAAAGCGCGCGTCGCGCCACTCGCCGGTACTGAGTACGCCGTGCAGATGTTCGACGGCATCGAACACATCCGCATGCCGGGTGTAGAGCGGCGTGAAGCCGAAGCGCAGGATGTCCGGCGCGCGGAAGTCGCCGATCACGCCGCGCGCGATCAGGGCCTGCATCACCTCGTAGGCGTTTGCGTGCGCAAAGCAGACCTGGCTGCCGCGCAGGGTTGCATCGCGCGGGCTGGCGAGCGTGAGGCCCATGCCGGCGCAGCGTGCTTCCACCTGGTTCACGAACGCATCCGTCAGCGCCATGGACTTGGCACGCAGCGCGGCCATCCCGCCCAGGGGGTTCGCGGCCAGCACCGTGTCCACGCCGCACTCCAGTGCCGCCATGGACAGTACGGGCGGTGTGCCGCAGACGTAGCGCGCAATGCCTGAGGCCGGTTGGTAGCTCGGGGTGAAGGCAAAGGGCGCCGCATGGCCCAGCCAGCCGGACAGGGGCTGCCAGAAGCGCTCCACATGCCGGGCATGGGCCCAGACGAAGGCGGGCGCGCCCGGGCCGCCGTTCAGGTACTTGTAGCCGCAGCCCACCGCAAAGTCGGCACCGGCGGCACGCAAATCCACCGGCACGGCGCCGGCCGAATGTGCGAGGTCCCAGAGCATCAGCGCGCCAGCCTCGTGCGCGGCCTGCGTCACCGCGGCCATGTCCCACATCGCCCCGGTCTTGTAGTTCACATGGGTGAGCATCAGCACGGCCGTGCGCGGTGAGAGCGTCTTGAGCACGTCCTCGCGCTCGACCATCTTCAGCGTGACCGCGCCGCCGGTGAGATCAGCCAGGCCCTGGGCGATGTAGAGGTCGGTCGGGAAGTTGCCGAGTTCGCTCACGATCTCGGTGCGCTGCGCGTTGTTTTCCCGCGCAATCCGGAGGGCCGCCGCCAGCACCTTGAACAGGTTCACGCTGGTGGAGTCGGCCGCCACCACCTCGCCCGGCCCGGCGCCGATCAATGTGGCGATCTTGTCGCCGATGCGCGATGCCAGATCGATCCAGCCGGCGCTGTTCCAGGAGCGGATCAGGCCCTCGCCCCATTCGTGGCTGACCACGCCGGCAATGCGCGCGGCGGTGCGCGTGGGCAGCACGCCCAGGGAATTGCCATCCAGATAAATGACGCCGGGCGGCAGGCTGAACTGCTGACGCAGGCCGGCGAGCGGGTCGGCGGCGTCGAGGGCTTCAAAGTGGGTGCGTGGGGTCATGGGCGATCAGCAGGAAAGCAGGGGGGCATCTGTGGCGAAGCGGCTGTGGGCCGGTGCTAAGCCAAGGCCCGCAGCACGGCGCGCACGGGGCTGGCATCGAGGTTCGCGAGCTTCAGGGGCAGGGCGATCAGTTCGTAGTCGCCCTCGGCCACCTCATCGAGCACCACGCCTTCCAGGATGGCCATGGCGTGGCGGCGGATCACATGGTGCGCGTCCATGGTCTTGCTCGCCTGCGGGTCGAGACTGGGCGTATCGATGCCCACGAGCTTCACGCCCAGGCGGGCTAGATGCTCGATGAGTTCGGCCGAAACGCTGGCGAAGGCGTCGTCCCAGTGCGTCTGCGGCGCGCTGGCATAGGTGCGGAACAGCACGCGCGGCGGCAGGCCGTCGAGCTTGCCGCGCACGGCATCCAGCGTGACCTGCGCCGCGCCCACGCAGTGGATCACCCGGCATGGGCCGAGGTAGGCGTCCAGCGGCACCGCGCCGATCGGCAGGCCCGTCGGGTCGTAGTGCAGCGGCGCATCGGTGTGGGCACCGGTGTGGGTGGAGAGCGTGAAGCGCGAGACATTGACCGGGCAGTCGCCTTCCAGGGCCCAGGTGCGGGATTCTTCGTAGGCGGTGTCGCCCGGCCAGACCGGAATGCCGGGGACCAGGGCAGGGGAAATGTCCCAGAGACGGGGTGTGGTGCGCATGGGCGGGTGGATGCGTGGGGCCAGCCAGGCCGGGCTGCCGCGCGGTGTGCTGCAGGACAGCCGGGACGCAAGCTGCTAAACACGCGCCAGTTTAGGCGGCCGCTGCACGGGAATGGACGGCTGCACGACCCCTGATTGCCCGATGGACACGCGGTCTGCCAGGGCAAGATCGGACTCGACATTTCTGCCAGGCATGATGAACCAGGACAGTCTTCACTTCTACGGCCAGCGCGTGCTGGTCCCCGGCTCGGGCGAGGTGCTCTACACCGAGCTGCTGGCACGCAGTGCGCAGGTGCCGGACATTGCGCGCTTCGTGCGCGAGGCCGAGGCCATGGGGGCGATTGCCGCCGTCGATGTGCACAGCCTCAAGCTGGCCCTGCGCCTGCTGCGTGGCGATCCGCACATCCGCGTGGGCGTGAACATGTCGCCGCACACGCCGATGCTGGAGCCCGAGACCCTGCGTGTGGTGATCGGCGCCTTCGAGCCCTATCCGGACCGGCTGTTCGTCGAGATCGGCAGTGCCTCGCTGGTCGGCGCCGAGGACCGGCTGCTCGACTGCGTGAACGCCTTCCGCTACGTGCGGGCGCGCATCGTGCTCGACGGCTTCCTGGACGGCAGCAACACCCTGGGCCGCGCCCAGCGCCTGCGGCCCGAGTACCTCAAGGTGTCGTATGTGGAGCAGCGCAGCCGCGAGTATCTGGAGCAGGCCATCAAGTTCGCCGGCCGCGCCAGCGCCGAGCTGATCGCCGTGGGGGTGGAAACCCCGGCCACCAGCGGCTGGCTCAGCGGTCTGGGCGTGAACCTGCAGCAGGGCTGGCTGCACCACCGGCCGGAACTCATTGCCGGCTGATCGGCGGGGGCGCGCTGCTTGAGTGCGTATTGAGCGCAGAAGGATGTCCCGCGCCTGCGACTGGAGACAGCAAGGTGGCGCCACGCTGCCGGCCGCTCAAGCAGGTGCACCCGCCTGCCGATAAACCCGCTGGGCCGCGCTCCCTGACGCCGATGTCTTCAACCGCTGCGCGCCCAGACAAGGATCCTCATGTTTGACAAGAACCGCGTTCTGGTTGCCGCCAAGCGCTTCATGGATGGTGCGGTCGATGCAGCGACCTTCCACCAGGAACTGACCCGGACCCTGGCCGAGGAGATGGACTGCACGCGCGCCAGTCTCTGGGTCTATCCGGACCCGCTCGCCCGCGACCGCATCGAATGCCTCAGCCTGTATGACCGCACCGATGCCGCCTGGTCGGCCGGTGCCACGCTGGCCGACAGCGATTTCGCGCCCTATTTCGAGGCCATGCGCAAGGACAACCTCATCGTGGCCGGCGACGCCCGCGCCCATCCCGTGACGGCCTGCTTCAACGAGGTCTATTTCGATCCGCTGGGCATCGTCTCGCTGCTGGATGTGGGCATCAATGTCGGCGGCGAGCCCTGGGGCCTGTTCTGCTGCGAGAACACCACCGACCTGCTGCACTGGAGCGAGGCGCATGTGGAATATCTGCGCCAGGTCGGCAGTCTGATCGGCTATGCCCTGCGCAAGGCCCAGGCGGGCAGCGCCGTGGCGGCCTGAGTGCGTTTAGTGCATCCCCCGGGACTTGGGCCGGGGTGGATGCGCAGTTTTGCAGTGCACAAAAAACGGGAGCACAATTTTGCTCCCTTCAACTCAAGCGCCGGCTCGCCAACAAGGAGCGGACGCGCTTTCAATGGGTTCACACCAAAAGTCGTCGACCGCGGCGCTCACACTGGCCGCCATCGGCGTGGTCTACGGGGATATCGGCACCAGCCCGCTCTATGCCCTCAAGGAAGTCTTCTCCCCAGCGCATGGCGTCACGCTGAATCAGGCCAATCTGATCGGCGTGGTCTCCATGATCCTCTGGACGCTCACCGTCGTCGTGAGCTTCAAGTACGTCACGCTCATCCTGCGCGCCGACAACAAGGGCGAGGGCGGCATCATGGCCCTGCTGGCCCTGGCGCTGCAGTCCGTGGGCCGCAAGCACCGCGCCTACCCCTTCCTGCTGTTTGCCGGCCTGGCCGGCGCGGCCCTGTTCTACGGTGATGGCGTCATCACCCCGGCGATCTCGGTGCTCTCTGCCGTCGAAGGCCTGACCGAGGCCACGCCCGCGGCCAAGCCCTTCGTCGTGCCGATCGTCATCGGCATCCTCACCGGCCTGTACTGGATGCAGAAGCGCGGCACGGGCTCGATCGGCGTGCTCTTCGGGCCGATCACCACCGTCTGGTTCGTGGTGCTGGCCGTGCTCGGTGTGTGGAACATGGTGATCGGCGACGCCGGCATCCTCGCGGCCATCAACCCCGTGCACGCCGTGCGCTTTGCGCTGGCCAACGGCTGGATCTTCTTCATCGCCCTGGGCGCCATCGTGCTGGCTGTGACCGGCGCCGAAGCGCTGTATGCCGACATGGGCCACTTCGGCCGCCGGCCGATCCGCCTGGCCTGGTTCTGGCTCGTGTTTCCCTCGCTCGCCCTGAACTATCTGGGGCAGGGCGCGCTGCTGCTGGCCCGCCCTGCGGACGTGAGCAATCCCTTCTTCAGCATGGTGCCCGCCTGGGCCGTGATCCCGCTGGTGATCCTGGCCACGGCGGCCACGGTGATCGCCTCGCAGGCCACCATCTCCGGCACCTTCTCGCTGACCAAGCAGGCCGTGCAGCTGGGCTATCTACCGCGCATGACCATCACGCACACCTCCAGCAAGGAAGTGGGCCAGATCTACATCCCCTTCGTGAACTGGGCGCAGTACGCGCTGGTGGTGCTGGCCGTGATCGGCTTCGGGTCTTCGTCGGCCCTGGCGGCGGCCTACGGCATCGCCGTCACCGGCACCATGCTGGCCACCACCTTCATGACCTTCTTCGTGATCCGCTATGGCTGGAAGCTCAGCCTGCCGCTGTGCATCGGTGCCACTGGCGTCTTTGCACTCATCGACATTGCGTTCTTCTCGGCCAACCTGATCAAGGTGCGCGACGGCGGCTGGTTCCCGCTGCTGCTCGGTGCGGCCGTGCTCGGTCTGATGCTCACCTGGAACCGCGGCCGCAACCTGATCCGCAAGGCCACCGACGAGGAGGCCATCGAGCTCAAGGGCTTTCTGAAGAGCCTGTTCCTGTCGCCGCCGCACCGCGTGGAAGGCACGGCCGTGTACCTCAATGCCCGGGCCGGCGTGGTGCCGCGCGCCTTCATGCACAACCTGCTGCACAACAAGGTGCTGCATGAACGCAACCTGTTCCTGTCGGTGCGCTACGAGCCGGTGCCCTGGGTGCCCTTCTCCGAGCGCGTGAAGGTCGAGTCCCTGGGCAACGACTGCTGGGCCATCGAGGTGCGCTACGGCTTCAAGAACGCGGTCGAGATTCCCAAGGCCATCGAGCTGGTGGCTGCGCAGGGCATCGAGTGCGAGCCCATGAGCACGAGTTACTTCCTGTCACGGCATGTGCTGGTGAGTGACACCTGCAAGGGCATGCCCCTATGGCAGGAGAAGATCTTCGCCGCCATGCTGCGCAACGCCGGCGACCCGGCCGAATACCTCGGCCTGCCGATCAACCGCACCATTGAACTCGGGGCGCAGGTGCGCATCTGAGCGCGTGCTGCGCCGAGTCCCGGGCCGATCGCCCTGCGGCCGCCGCCACCGATCCCGATTTGTTTCAACTCAAGACTGCCGCTGGAGACCCTGACCCCATGACCTCGACCGCCCGCGCCGCCTTCGCGCCCTTCCGTTCACTGGCCGCCCGCGCCCTGGCACTGGCCGCGCTTGCGGCGCTGCTGGGCGCCTGCCAGAAGGCGCCTGCACCCGCCGCAGCGCCGGCGCCTGCCGCCAGCACCGCAGCTGCGCCGGCAGCCTCACCCCTGTCGGTCACCAGCGTCGAGCCGCTGACGCTCACGGCCGAAGGCGGCCGGCTGACGATGAAGGGCACGGTGGCCACCGAGATCATCAAGACCCAGCTGGCCCAGGAAGCCGCAGGCATCTACGGCGCCGACAAGGTCGTGAACCAGCTCACCGTGGACCCCGCGGCCGTGGC